>DATARY010000123.1:0-14604 GCA_036263935.1 Mycobacterium sp. | reverse complement strand
CGCCACCCGTGCGATGGGAAAGTCCTTCGCAGGCGCCGACTTCGAGCTCGGCATGATGTGGCGCGAGGTCTACAGGCTGCGGCAGCGGGTCCTGCTGATCTGGGGCCGCGAGGACCGGGTCAACCCGCTCGACGGTGCGCTGGTCGCGCTCAAGCAGATTCCGCGGGTGCAGCTGCACGTCTTCGGGCAGTGCGGGCACTGGGCGCAGTTGGAGAAGTTCGACGAATTCAACAAGCTGACTGTTGATTTTCTGGGAGGCGGGTCATGAGCATCCGGTCACTGGGCTATCTGCGCATTGAGGCAACCGACGTCGGCGCGTGGCGCGAGTACGGCCTGAAAGTGCTCGGCATGGTCGAGGGCAAGGGGCTGACCGAGGGTGCGTTATACCTGCGGATGGACGAGTTCCCCGCCCGGCTGGTGATCGTGCCGGGCGAGAGCGACCGGCTGCTGGAGTCGGGCTGGGAATGCGCCAATGCCGAAGAGCTGCAGGAGATTCGCAACCGTCTCGACCTCGAGGGCACCCCCTACAAGGAGGCAACTGCGGCCGAACTGGCTGACCGCCGTGTCGACGAGATGATCCGGTTCCAGGATCCGTCGGGTAACTGCCTCGAGGTCTTTCACGGAGCGGCGCTGGAGCATCGCCGCGTGGTCAGCCCGTACGGGCACCGGTTCGTCACCGAACAGCAGGGTCTGGGCCACGTGGTGCTGACCACCCGGGATGATGTGGAGTCGTTGCACTTCTACCGTGATGTCCTCGGATTCAAGCTGCGCGATTCGATGCGACTGCCACCACAACTCGTCGGCCGGCCGGCCGACGGCGCGCCGGCCTGGCTCCGTTTCTTCGGCGTCAACCCGCGCCATCACAGCCTGGCGTTCATGCCGGGCGAGACTCCCAGCGGCATCGTCCACCTGATGGTCGAGGTCGAGAACAGCGACGACGTCGGCCTGTGCCTGGACCGTGCCCTCCGCCGCAAGGTGCCGATGTCGGCGACGCTGGGCCGCCACGTCAACGATAAGATGCTGTCGTTCTACATGAAGACCCCCGGTGGCTTCGACGTTGAATTCGGTTGCGAGGGACTCGAAGTCACCGACGAGAGCTGGGTGGCGCGGGAGAGCACCGCGGTCAGCCTGTGGGGCCACGACTTCAGCATCGGCTTCAAGGGCTAGTGTCAGCCGCTCCGTTGGACCCTCGCACATTCCGGAATGTGCTGGGGCAGTTTTGTACCGGCATCACGGTGATCACCACCATGCACGATGGCGCACCCGTCGGTTTCGCGTGCCAGTCGTTCGCGGCGCTATCGCTCGATCCTCCGCTGGTGTTGTTCTGCCCGACCAAGGTGTCACGGTCATGGCTGGCGATCGAGACCAGCGGCCAGTTCTGTGTGAACGTGCTGCACGAGAAGCAAAAGGACGTCTCGGCGAGGTTCGGCTCCAAGGAGCCTGACAAGTTCGCCGGAATCGACTGGAGCCGTTCCAAACTCGGTTCGCCGATTATCGACGGCACGCTGGCGCACATTGACTGCACCGTGCATTCTGTGCACGACGGTGGTGATCATTATGTCGTGTTCGGCGTCGTGCACTCGCTGTCCGAGGTGCCGAAGAGGAAGCCGCGGCCGCTGCTGTTCTATCGCGGCGAGTACACCGGGATCGAGCCGGACAAGAACACTCCCGCGCAGTGGCGCGACGACCTGGAGGCCTTCCTCACTACCACCACGGACGACACCTGGCTTTAGATGCAGCCCGCCGCACACGGGTTGACCACCGGAAGCGACTCCGGAGGCGGCGCGTTTGGATCCGCGGCACAAGAAGTCGATCGTCAACTTCCTGAGCACGAGGTCACCCTGGCGCTGCCTGCTTGTGGACGAAGTCCACGATGGTCGCCGCGACCTCTCGGTGCACGGTCTCGTTGAGGATGTCGTGGTGCCGCCCCGGAAACTCGGCGAGTTGCAGCGGCTCTATCTGCTCGGCGTAGGCTCGCACAGCACCGATCGGCGCAATCGGATCGGCGCCGCCGTGCAGCGCCAGCGTCGGGACGGTGAGCTTCGGTAGGTCGGCGCCGAATCGGTCCCACGCCCTGTCGAGCTCCCGCGCGAGCGGCTTGCCATCGGCGTCGACAAAAGCCAGCGGATCGTTCTCCAGCGAGTCGAGGTAGAACGGATCGTCGGACAGCCAGCCGGGGTTCAGATCGAATGAGGTGTCCGCGTCGAGCATTTCGGGAATCGGCACCAGCAGAGCGCCGGAGATAACGCCGGCGCGGTAACGCCCGGGTTGGCCCAGAAGCCGAAAGAGCGTGACGATCGAGCCGAACGAGTGCCCCTGTGCGATCAATGGCACGCCGGGCGTTTCGCCTTCGGCAAGGCCGGTCAACGCATCGGCCAGCGCGGAGCTGTCCTCGGTCGTGCCGAAGTCGCCGCGGGTGCCGGGACTCAGCCCATGGCCGAACTGGTCCACAGCCCACAAGTCGAGGCCCGCCGCGTTCAGAGCGAAGCCGTACCGGTGGTAGAGACCGGTGTGTTCACCGAAGCCGTGCAGGAAGATGACGGCCGCTCGCGGCTCGGCGGCGGCCCAGTGCCGGTAGTACGCGCGGCCCCGCTCATGGTCGATGAATGGCATGCCCAAGCCTGTCGCAGGCGACTCGTTTCTGCCAACCGTCGATCAATTACTGCCATCGGAATTAATGCCTTGACCACTGTGTTCACCAGGTTAGACCGGCGCACAAGAACCACCGGCAGTACCAAGAAGAGGCATCGAAATGAAGAAGTTCGGATTCGCCGCCGTAGTCGCCAGCGGGCTGACAGCAGCCGTCATCGGGCTGGCCGCCCCCGCGCAAGCAGGCGTCCAGATCTCGACCGACGTCGGGCACCATGGGTGGGTCGATATTCTGCAGCCGTCAGTGAACGTGCCACAGGTCGACACGAGCGTGCACCAGAGCCGCTGACCACTGGGTCGGACAAAAGGGCACCCACACCGGGTGCCCTTTTTGTTGGTCAGTGAGCCGGGCGGCCGGCCCCAGAGCGGTTGCTCCGGCGCGGCGATGCGCCGGGAGGTGGTTGTGGGGGTTGAGCCCGCAATACGAGCAGGTCGTCAGCGCTCGGATGCCGGTCCAACGGCGCTTGGCCGGCCCCGCCGAGCGCCGGTATGGTGACGGGCGCGTCGCACACCATGGACGGCGGATGGAGCGCAGGGTGACACACGATTCTCCGCAGTGGGAGCCGACGGAACACGACGTCGCCACCGCGCGGGTGACCGACTTCGCACGGTTCGTGAAGAGATCTCCGGACTATCGATCGCTGTGGCAGTGGTCGGTGGACAATCCCGGCGCGTTCTGGGGCGCGCTGTGGGACTACTTCGAACTCGGCGACCGTCCCGATGATGTGCTCGAGAGCACCGAGATGCCAGGGGCCCGGTGGTTTCCGGGTGCGCGGCTGAACTACGTCGACCAGATCGTGCGAAACGCGCGCACCGACCGGCCGGCGATCGTCTATGTCAGCGAAGACGGTTCGACCACCGAGCTCTCCTGGGCCGAACTGCTCAGTCGCACGGCCGCATTCGCCCGTCGGCTGCGCGGAATCGGCGTGAGTTCCTGTGACCGGGTGGTGGGATATCTTCCGAACATCCCCGAGACCGTCATCGCTTTCCTGGCGGCCGCCAGCATCGGCGCCATCTGGAGCGCGTGCGGACAGGACTACTCGGCCAAGGCCGCACTGGACCGGCTCGGACAGCTGGAGCCAAAGGTCTTAGTGACCGCCGACGGCTATCGGTTCGGCGGGAAGACGCACGACAAGCGTGATGAGATCGCGGCCCTGCAGGCCGGCCTGCCGACACTCCGGGCGACCGTCTCGACATCGGAACTCACAACCGACGAGGCCGGCGGTCTCGTCACCGAGCCCGTCGACTTCGACCACCCGCTGTGGGTGCTGTTCTCCTCCGGTACCACCGGCCTGCCCAAGGGCATCATGCACGGCCATGGCGGCGTTCTGCTGGAACACCTCAAAGCGATTGCGCTGCAGGGGGATATCGGGCCAGACGACACGTTCTTCTGGTACACCAGCCCGAGCTGGATGATGTGGAATTTCCAGGTCGCGGGCCTGCTCGTCGGTGCAACCATTGTCTGCTACGACGGCAGTCCGAGCGCTCCACGACCCGATGCGCTGTGGGAGATCGCCGCCCGCGTCCGGGCCACAGTCGTCGGCACCAGCCCCGGGTACGTGCTCGGATGCGCCAAGGCCGGCGCGGTGCCGCGCAAGGACCACGACCTGTCGGCCCTGCGAACGGTAGGCATCACCGGCTCGTCACTACCACCGGCGTCGTCGCTGTGGTTGAGCGACAACGTCGGCGAGCGCGTCCAGGTCGCGTCGATCAGCGGTGGCACCGATGTGGTGTCCGCATTCATCGGCGGGGTTCGGACCGTTCCGGTATGGCCGGGGGAGTTGTCGGCGCCATACCTCGGTGTGGCACTAGACGCCTGGGACGAGTCGGGCGACCCGGTGCGCGGCGAGGTCGGGGAACTGGTCATCACCAAGCCGATGCCTTCGATGCCCGTTTCGTTCTGGAACGACGCCGACGGATCCCGCTATCGCGGTGCATATTTCGAGATGTTCCCGGGCGTATGGCGACACGGCGACTGGATCACTATCACCGACCACGGCAGCGTCATCGTGCATGGGCGGTCGGATTCGACGCTGAACCGGCACGGCATCCGGATGGGCAGCGCCGACATCTACCAAGCCGTGGAGCGACTGCCCGAGATCGCCGAGGCACTGGTGATCGGGGCCGAACAGCCCGACGGCGGCTACTGGATGCCGTTGTTCGTCGTGCTGGCCGACGGTGTCGAACTGACCGACGACCTGCAGGAGCGCATCAAGGCGACCGTTCGCTCCGAGGTCTCGCCACGACACGTGCCCGACGAAATCATCGTGGCGCCCGGTGTTCCGCACACCCGTACCGGTAAGAAGATCGAGGTGCCGATCAAGAAATTGCTTCAGGGCGGCGATCCAGCGCGGGTGGTGGAGAAGAGCGCCGTCGACGATCCGGCCCTGCTTGACTGGTACGCAAAGCTAAGGCGCTAGCGTAGCCAGGAGCCGATGCGGCGCAGAGCCTCCTCGATGTCGCTGGTGGGTCCCGCAAACGACAGCCTCACGAACGAGCCGCCGCGCACCGTGTCGAAGTCGATGCCCGGTGTGATCGCAACTCCGGTGTCCGCCAATAGCTTTGAGCACAAAGACAGTGAATCAGTGGTCAGGTGTGAGACATCGGCGTAGACATAGAAGGCGCCGTCGGTCGGCGCCAGTCGGTCGATCCCGATCTCCCGCAGTCCGTTGATCAGCAGCTGACGGTTGGCCGCATAGTGATGCAGCAGCGAATCGGCCTCGGCAATCGACTCGGGCGTGAACGCCGCGACGGCGGCGACCTGCGCCAGCGCCGGCGGGCAGATGGTGAAGTTTCCGGTCAGGCAGTCCACCGCCCGTTGCAGCTCCCTCGGCACCAGCAGCCAGCCGAGTCGCCAGCCCGTCATTGCGAAGTACTTCGAAAAGCTGTTGCACACCACGGCATCTCGTGATGTCTCCCACGCGCAGCTGGTGGCGGGGGCGCCTTCGTAGATCAGCCCGTGGTACACCTCGTCGCTGACCAGCCGCACACCGGCCTCGGCGCACCACGAGGCGATCGCGGCCAGCTCCTCGGGCGGGATCACGGTTCCGGTCGGGTTCGCCGGGCTGGCCACGATCACACCCTGGATCGGAGGGTCGAGTTCGGCGAGCATCTGCGCGGTCGGCTGGAACCGGGTCTGCGCGCCACACGGGATCTCGACGACCTCGCAGCCCAGCGCCGAGAGGATGTTGCGGTAGCACGGGTAGCCCGGGCGTGCGATCGCCACCCGGTCGCCGACGTCGAAACAGGCCAGGAACGCCAACAGGAACCCGCCCGACGAGCCCGTCGTGATCACCACATCATCGGGGTCGACGACGAGTTCATGCCGGACTTTATAGGATTCCGCGATCGCGGAGCGCAGCTCCGGGATGCCCAGCGCGACGGTGTAGCCCAGCTGGTTGCAGCTCAACGCCGCCGCGGCGGCCTCCCGCACCGGGGTCGGCGCGCCCGCGCTTGGCTGTCCGGCCGACAGGTTCACCAGGTCGCCGTGCGTCCGTTGACGTTCGGCCGCGGCCAGCCACACGTCCATCACATAGAACGGTGGGATGCCTGCCCGCAGCGCTGGGCCCCGATTGCTCCTCGCGTCCGCTACGCTCATTGCCGCAACGTTAGAACACCTCGGATTCGAGCCGGCGCAGATGTTCGCGCGGCGGTCCGAGGAGCTGCGCGCTGCCGTGCGCCCGCTTGAAGTACAGCTGGATGTCGTGCTCCCAGGTGATCGCTATGCCGCCGTGCATCTGCACGGCCTCCGCCGCCACCGTGGAGAACGCTTCGCTGGCCGCCACCCGGGCCAGGGCGGCCGAGGTCGCCGACGGCTCCGCGATCGCGGCGTCGACCAGGGCCCGCGCCGACTGCACCGCGACGTACAGATCGGCCATCCGGTGCTTGAGCGCCTGGAAGCTTCCGATCGGACGGCCGAACTGCACCCGGCCCTTGGTGTATTCGACTGTCAGGTCGAGGCACCTGGTGGCGCCGCCGAGCTGCTCGGCGGCCAACAGGATCGCCGCGGTGTCGGCGAGACCGGGATCGGCGCCGACGGCGGTTGTCTCCCGCGGCTCGACCCGGGCCAGCCGGCGCGTCAGATCCATGGTCTCGACGGGATGGGCCGTGAAGCCGGTCCAGCGCGTCAGCGCCGTGCCGTCGGCGGCGACGACGACATCGGCGATGTCGCCGTTCACGACGTGGCCGGCGTCGAAGACCACCGCGCCAATCGATGCGCCCTCGGCCAGCTTCTCCAGAGCGTCGGTGTCCGGCTCGTCCGCGGCGAGCAGCGCCAGCTCGGCCAGCGTTGTGCCCAGCAGCGGCGTCGGCACCAGCGCCTTGCCCAGCTCCTCGAGGACGACGGCCGCGTCGGCGAGTTCGCCACCCGCACCGCCCAACTCCTCCGGCACGACGAGCGCCGCCGCACCGACCTGTTCGCACAGCAGCTTCCACAGCGACTCGTCATAGCCGTGGGGCGACGTCATCGCCTCGCGCACGGCGGCGGGCGCGGCGTGCTTCTCCACCAGTGCCGCCACGGTGTCGCGCAGCAGTTCCCGTTCTTCGCTCATGAGAAGGCCTCCAAGACCCGTCGGCGATGCACAGTCGGATCACCCCATGCCGCGCGCAGGGCCTGTACCCGCAGCAGCCACAACGACAAGTCATGTTCCTGCGTGAAGCCGATCGCGCCGTGGGTCTGCAGCGCCGAGCGTGCGGCCAGCAGCGCAGCATCGGCGCCGGCCACCTTGGCGGCGCTGACATCGCGTGCGGTATCCGGTGAGCCGTCGGCCAGCGACAGCGCCGCCCCGTACACCAGGGGTCGGGCCAGTTCGATCGCGATGTGCACGTCGGCCAGTTTGTGCTTGATCGCCTGATACGTGCCGATCACCTTGCCGAACTGGGCGCGCTGCTTGGCGTATTCGACCGACGCGTCCAGCAGCGCCTGACCGGCGCCGACCAATTGCGCCGCGGTGGCCAGCGCACCGAACTCGTAGGCACGAGCGACGTCAGCCGCACGCGGCTCCCCGGATGCGCTGACGTCAAACAACTTTCGGCTCGGGTCGACGGACTCGTGTTGGGCACCAATTGCGCCGTCACGCACCTAGCCGTGCGACGCCACCAGGATGACCCCTGCGGTATCGGCATCGACGGCCCGCGGCACCTGCGGCGGCAGGGCGACGGTGGCGATCAGCTCGCCCGCGGCGAGCGCGGCGCTGCGCTCGTCGGCGGCCAGCAGAACCGGTGCCACGGCGATGGATTCGGTGACGGGCCCCGGCACACACCAGCGGCCTAGGCGCTCCGCAGCGACCATCAGGTCGACCGGATGCGCCTCGACGCCGTCGAACTTCTCCGGCACGGCCAGCGCGGTGACGCCGAGATCGGTCAGCTGCGCCCACACCTTGCGGCCCGGGGCGGTGTCGCCCCCGGCCCAGGCCCGCACCGCGTTTGGCAGATCGGCGGCGGCCAGGGCGGCGTCGATGCTGGCCGCGAAGTCGCGCTGCTGCTCGTCGAGATCGAATCTCATTTGGCCTTCTCCCGGGGCAGGCCCAGCAGCCGTTCGGCGATGATGTTGCGTTGAATCTCGTTGGTACCGGCGTAGATCGGTCCACCGAGCGCGAACAGCAGGCCGTCCGTCCACGAGTCGGCCAGCTCACCGTCCGCGCCGCGCATGTCCAGCGCCGTCTGATGCAACGCGACATCGAGGTCGGACCAGAACACCTTGGTCACCGACGATTCGGCGCCAAGTTCGCCGCCGCTGGCCAACCGAGTCACGGTCCCGAACGTGTGCAGCCGATAGGCCTGGGCCTTGATCCACGCGTCGGCAACCCGGTCGGTAAAGACGGGATCCGGGTTGGACTTCCACTGTGCCACCAGCCGTTCGGCAGGGGCCAGGAAGCGAGCTGGGCTGCGCAGCGACATGCCGCGCTCATTGCTCGACGTGCTCATTGCGGCGCGCCAGCCATCGTGCACGCCGCCGATCACGTCGTTGTCGGGGACGAACACGTCGTCGAGGAAGATCTCGCCGAAGCCGGTGTCGCCGCCGAGCTGCGCGATCGGCCGCACGGTGATGCCCGTTGCCTTCAGGTCGAACATGAAGTAGGTCAGCCCGCGGTGCCGCTCGGCGTCGGGATCGGAGCGGAACAGCCCAAACGCCCTCTCGCCGAACGGGGCTCGCGAGCTCCAGATCTTCTGCCCGTTGAGCAGCCAACCGCCGTCGGTCTTGGTTGCCGTCGACCTCAGCGACGCAAGATCGCTGCCGGACTCCGGCTCGGACCAAGCCTGCGCCCAAATCTCCTCGCCGCTGGCCATCTTCGGCAGCACGCGGTCCAATTGCTCCCCGGTGCCGTGCGCGAACAACGTCGGTGCCAGCATCGAGGTGCCGTTCGCGCTGGCCCGCCCGGGAGCGCCCGCGCGGAAGTACTCCTCCTCGAACACCACCCACTGCAGTAGGGTGGCGTCACGGCCGCCGTACTTCTCCGGCCAGGTGATCACCGACAGACCCGCGTCGTAAAGCACCTTGTCCCAGCGCCGGTGCTGCTCGAACCCCCCGGCGGTGTCATAGGACTTCGTCGGGAACGAGTCCTTGTTCGCAGCAAGAAACTCGCGCACCTCGGTCTGGAACTCGAGGGTGGCATCGTCGAAATTCAGGTCCATCAAGAAGTGTGAGCCCTCTCACGCAGGAGCGGCTTGACCACCTTGCCGCCCGGGTTACGCGGCAGCACGTCGAGGAACTCCACCGATCGCGGTGCCTTGAAGTTCGCCAAATGCTGACGCGTATAAGCGATTACGATCTCCTCATCGAGTACAGCGCCCGGCTTGGTGACGATGAACGCCTTGCCGACCTCGCCCAGCCGCGCGTCCGGTACCCCGATGACAGCGGATTCCACGACGCCGTCCAGCCGGGCCAGTACCTGCTCGACCTCGGCGGGGTACACGTTGAACCCCCCACAGATGTACATGTCCTTGAGCCGGTCGGTGATCCGCAGGTTGCCCTTTTCGTCGACGGTGCCGACATCGCCGGTATGCAACCAGCCGTCGGCGTCGATCGCCGCGGCGGTGGCATCGGGATCGTCGAGATAGCCGAGCATGACGTTGGGCCCACGCAGCAACACCTCCCCTGTTTCTCCTGTGGCGTGTGCCCCCGCTATGCGCAGTTCGAAGTCCGCGATCGGACGCCCACAGGTGGTGGCGACGGTGACCGCGTCGTCGTCGGCGCGGCACATCGTGCCGAACCCGCTGGCCTCGGTCAGCCCGTAGGCGGTCAGCACGATGTCGATGTCCAGCTCCCTCTGCATGCGTTCGATCAACACGACCGGCACCACCGCCGCGCCGGTGACGGCGAAGCGCAGCGAGGTCAGGTCGTAGTCGCCGCGCTTGGGATGGTCGAGCAGCGTCTGGTAGATCGTCGGGGGCCCGGGCAGCACGGTGATGCGATGCTCCTGCACCGCCTGCATCGCTTTCTCCGGATCGAACGTCAGCTGCGGGATCAGCGTGGCCCCGGTCTGCAGGCAGGCCAGGATGCCCGCCTTGTAGCCGAAGTTGTGGAAGAACGGGTTGATGCACAGGTAGCGGTCGGCGCTGGTGACCTGGCCGCAGGCCGCCCACGCCGCGGGCGCGTCCAGCGATTGCCGATGTAGGCACAATGCGCCCTTGCTGCGGCCGGTGGTGCCGGAGGTGAAGAGGATGTCGGAGACGTCGTCGGGCTTGACCGTGGCCGCCCGCGCGTCGACCCGTTCCTTGGCGGCCAAGCCGTCCCCCCTGGCGACGAACCCGTCCCAGGTGCCGTCGTCCTTGTGGATCGGCACGCGCACTATGTGCTGCAGCTTGGGCAGCTCGTTGCGGTTCAGCTCTGCGGTCTTGTCGGCACCGAGGAACTCACCGGCGGCGATCAGCAGCGGCGCGCCGGTGCGCGCCAGGATGTCGGCGGCCTCGCTGGCGGTGTAGCGGGTGTTCAGCGGTACGACGACGGCGCCCGCGTACTGGGTGGCCAGGCATGCGACCACCCAGTGCCACGTGTTCGGCGACCAGATCGCGACCCGGTCTCCCGCGCCGACGCCCATATCGATCATCGCGGCGGCGGCACGCCGGACCTCGGCGCGCAGGTCCGCATAGGTAAATCGTCGATCGGCCCCGGTAGAACCGCCGGCGTCGACCAGCGCATTGTGCTCGGAGAATCCGTCGGCAATCCGGTCCAGGACCTGCGGAATGGTCCTGGGATCGTCCCCTGCCCTACGGGCGTGGGCCCACGTCATCGATGCTCCTCTAACAAAGCAAGTGCTTGGTAGGTTAGCCTACAGGGGTGATACAGGTCCAGGAGTTCCGGGCCGAGGTCCGCGAGTGGCTCGCCGACAACCTCATCGGCGAATTCGCCGCGCTCAAGGGGCTGGGTGGGCCGGGGCGCGAGAACGAGGCATACGAGGAACGGCTGGCGTGGAACAAGCATCTTTCGGCCGCGGGTCTGTCATGCCTGGGCTGGCCCGAGGAGCACGGCGGGCGGGGCCTGTCGGTTGCGCATCGCGTCGCGTTTTATGAGGAGTACGCCCGCGCGGACGCACCGCACACGGTCAACCACTTCGGCGAGGAACTGCTCGGACCGACGCTGATCGCCTACGGCACCACCGAGCAGCAGCAGCGATTCCTGCCGAAGATCCTCGATGTGACCGAGCTGTGGTGTCAGGGCTACTCGGAGCCGGGTGCGGGCAGTGACCTCGCCAACGTCGCGACGACGGCCGAGCTGGACGGCGACCAGTGGGTGATCAACGGACAGAAGGTTTGGACGTCGCTGGCACATTGGGCGAAGTGGTGCTTCGTGGTGGCCCGCACCGAGAAGGGCTCCAAGCGGCACGCCGGCCTGTCGTATCTGCTTGTGCCGCTTGACCAGCCCGGCGTCGAGATCCGCCCGATCGTGCAGCTGACCGGGACGGCGGATTTCAACGAGGTGTTCTTCGACGACGCCCGAACCGATGCCGATCTGGTGGTCGGCCAGCCCGGCGACGGTTGGCGGGTGGCGATGGGAACGCTGACGTTCGAACGCGGTGTGTCTACTTTGGGTCAGCAGATCCGATATGCGCGTGAGCATTCCGGTGTCGTGGAGCTCGCCAAGCGGACTGGTGCCGCCGATGATCCGCTGATCCTGGAGGCCTTGATGCGCTCGTGGATGGGGCTGCAGGCGATGCGTCTCTATGCGCTGGCGACCATGGATGTCGAGCGGCCTGGCCAGGACAATGTGTCGAAGCTGTTGTGGGCCAACTGGCATCGTGAACTCGGCGAGATCGCGATGGACGTCCAGGGCAAGGCCGGACTGACGTTGACCGGCGGTGACTTCGACGAGTGGCAGCGGCTCTATTTGTTCTCCCGAGCGGACACCATCTACGGCGGGTCCAACGAGATCCAGCGCAACATCATCGCCGAGCGCGTGCTCGGCCTACCGAGAGAGGTCAAGGGATGAGCGCTTGCGCGGAGACCATGGAGAGAGCATGACTCTATCAATCGCCCCGAAAGAGATTGAGGGACACGGACTTCTGAACGGAAGGATCGTTGTCGTGACGGCCGCGGCCGGTACCGGCATCGGGTCCGCGGTCGCTCGCCGTGCGCTGGCCGAGGGCGCCGATGTCGTCATCTCCGATCACCACGAACGACGGCTCGGCGAGACTCGCGACCAGCTTGCCGAGCTCGGTCTTGGCCGGGTGGAGAGTGTCCTGTGCGACGTGACATCCACCGCGCAGGTCGACGCGCTGATCGCATCGACGACCGCCCGGATGGGTCGGTTGGACGTGCTGGTCAACAACGCGGGTCTGGGCGGCACGACACCGCTGGTCGAAATGACCGACGAGGAATGGGACCGAGTGCTCAACGTGACGTTGACCTCAACGATGCGCGCCACCCGCGCCGCGCTGCGGTATTTCCGCGATGCGGACCACGGCGGCGTGATCGTCAACAACGCCAGCGTGCTGGGCTGGCGGGCGCAGCACTCGCAGTCGCACTACGCGGCGGCCAAGGCGGGGGTGATGGCGCTGACCCGTTGCAGCGCCATCGAAGCCGTCGAGTACGGCGTCCGGATCAACGCGGTTTCGCCCAGTATCGCCAGGCACAAGTTCCTCGAGAGGACCAGCTCGTCGGAGCTGTTGGACCGGCTCGCGGAGGTTGAGGCGTTCGGCCGGGCGGCAGAGCCGTGGGAGGTGGCCGCCACCATAGCCTTCCTGGCCAGTGATTACTCCAGTTACCTAACTGGAGAAGTGATTTCGGTGTCGAGTCAGCGCGCATGACCACATCCGCAGCCAGCCGGCCGGCGAGCCGACGCGACGAGCTTCTCGAGCTTGCCGCGACCATGTTCGCCGATCGCGGGCTGCGGGCCACCACGGTCCGCGACATCGCGGACTCGGCTGGAATCCTGTCCGGCAGTCTCTATCACCACTTCTCGTCCAAGGAGGAGATGGTCGACGAGCTGCTGCGCGGATTCCTTGACTGGCTGTTCGACCGCTACCAGCAGCTCGTCGCCACCGAACCGAACCCGCTGGAACGGCTCAAGGGACTGTTCATGGCGTCGTTCGAGGCGATCGAGAACCGCCACGCGCAGGTCGTCATCTACCAGGACGAAGCCAAGCGGTTGTCGTCGCAACCGCGGTTCTCCTATGTGGAGGAGCGCAACAGAGAGCAGCGCAAAATGTGGTTGGACCTGCTCAACCAGGGCGTCGAGGAGGGCTACTTCCGGCCCGACATCGACGTCGACCTTGTGTACCGGTTCATCCGCGACACCACCTGGGTTTCGGTCCGCTGGTATCAGCCGGGCGGCCCCCTCACGGCCGAACAGGTCGGCCAGCAGTACCTCGCGATCGTCCTCGGGGGAATTACCGCCCAGCCCGAATAGGCGGCTCGCCGCCCAGCCAATTAGGTGGCTCGCCGTCCCGAAAGAAGGAGCCTGACATGCCCGACGCGTACGTCATCGAAGCTGTGCGCACCGCGGTCGGTAAGCGCAACGGGTCGCTCGCCGGCGTACATCCCGTCGATCTCGGCGCAGCGGCCTGGCGCGGTCTGTTCGACCGCGTCGACGTCGATCCCGGCGCCATCGACGACGTGATTGCCGGTTGCGTCGACGCGATCGGGCCGCAGGCCGGCAATATCGCGCGGTTGTCATGGCTGGCGGCCGGATATCCCGAGGAAGTGCCCGGGGTGACCGTTGATCGTCAGTGCGGTTCCAGCCAGCAGGCGATCTCCTTTGGCGCCCAGGCGATTATGTCCGGGACAGCTGATCTGATCGTCGCAGGCGGCATACAGAACATGAGCCAGATACCTATCTCGTCGGCGATGACTGTCGGCGAACAGTTCGGGTTCACCTCGCCAACCAACGAATCGAAGAGCTGGCTGCACCGCTACGGCGATCAGGAGATATCGCAGTTCCGGGGCTCCGAGTTGATCGCCGAGCGGTGGAACATCTCTCGTGAGGAGATGGAGCAGTACGCACTGACGAGCCACCAGCGGGCACAGGCGGCAATTCGGGCCGGCCACTTCGAAAACGAGATCATCGAGGTCGACGGGTTCAGAACCGACGAGGGCCCGCGCGACACGTCGTTGGAGAAGATGGCGGCCTTGCCGACGCTGGTCGACGGCGGACGGCTGACCGCGGCGATGGCGAGCCAGATTTCGGACGGCGCCTCTGCCGTTCTGCTGGCATCGGAGCGGGCGGTCAAAGAGCACAAGCTGACACCACGGGCGCGCATCCACCACATCAGCGCGCGCGGCGCCGACCCGGTGTTCATGCTGACCGGGCCTATCCCCGCGACGCGGCATGCGCTGGAGAAGACCGGGCTGTCGATCGAGGACATCGACACCGTCGAGATCAACGAGGCGTTCGCGCCGGTGGTGATCGCGTGGCTCAAGGAGATCAAGGCCGACCCGGAGAAGGTCAACCCGAACGGCGGCGCGATCGCTTTGGGCCATCCGCTCGGCGCGACGGGGGCCAAGCTGTTCACGACGATG
>DATARY010000106.1:0-14331 GCA_036263935.1 Mycobacterium sp. | reverse complement strand
CGATGAATGCCACATGGCCTTCCATTTCCCGCTGATGCCACGCATTTTCATGGCCGTGCGCCGCGAGTCCCGGTTCCCCATCTCGGAGATCCTCGCGCAGACGCCCGAGATCCCGGAGCTGGCGCAGTGGGGCATCTTCCTTCGCAACCACGACGAGCTGACGCTCGAGATGGTCACCGACGATGAGCGTGACTACATGTACGCCGAGTACGCCAAGGATCCGCGGATGAAGGCCAACGTCGGCATCCGCAGGCGGTTGGCGCCGTTGCTGGAAAACGACCGCAACCAGATCGAGTTGTTCACCGCGCTGCTGTTGTCGCTGCCGGGCTCGCCGGTGCTGTACTACGGCGATGAGATCGGCATGGGCGACGTTATCTGGCTCGGCGACCGCGACGGGGTGCGCACCCCGATGCAGTGGACGCCCGACCGCAACGCCGGCTTCTCCACCGCCAATCCCGGGCGGCTGTATGTGCCACCGAACCTGGACCCGATCTACGGCTATCCGTCGGTGAACGTGGAAGCGCAGCGCGACAGTTCCACGTCGCTGCTCAACTGGACCCGCACCATGCTCGCCGTGCGGCGGCGCCACGACGCCTTCGCGATCGGCACCTTCCGCGAGCTCGGTGGCTCGAACCCGTCGGTGCTGGCCTACGTGCGCGAGACCGATGAGCACACCGCGCTGTGCGTGAACAACCTGTCGCGGTTTCCGCAGCCCATCGAGCTGAATTTGCAGAACTGGAACGGGTATACGCCGGTGGAAATGACCGGGTACGTTGAGTTCCCCCGCATCGGCCAGCTGCCGTTCCTGTTGACCCTGCCGGGCCACGGGTTCTACTGGTTCTCGCTGCGGGCACCGAGTCCAGAGGCGGGAGAGCAGTGATGAACCTGCCGTTCGACGAATGGCTGCCACTGCAGCGGTGGTATGCCGGGCGCAATCGTGAGCTGTCCGCCGCCGATCCCGCTGTGCTGGTGTCGCTGCGCGACGACCTCGATCTCGTGCTGCTGGACGTGTCCTACACCGACGGCTCCTCGGAGCGCTATCAAGTATTGGTCCGGTGGAACGTTGGGCCGATTGAGGAGTACGCCGATGTCGCGACCATTGGCGCGGACGGTGACCGCACCGCGTACGACGCGCTCTACGACCCGGCGGCCGCGCAGTTCCTGCTCTCGCTGATCGATTCGTCGGCCACGATCTCCGACGTTCGGTTCATCAAGGAGCCCGAGGTCACTCTGCCGCTGGCCGCTGCGCCCCGGGTGGCTACCGCCGAGCAGAGCAACACCAGCGTGGTGTTCGAACAGGAGGCGATCTTCAAGGTCTTTCGCCGTGTGACCCCGGGGATCAATCCGGACATCGAGTTGAATCGGGTGCTGGCGCGGGCGGGCAATCCGCACGTCGCCCGGTTGCTGGGCTCGGTCGAGACGACCTGGGGCGGCGAGCCGTGCGCGCTCGGCATGGTCACCGAGTTCGCCGCCAACTCCGCCGAGGGCTGGGACATGGCGATGGCCAGCACCCGCGACCTGTTCGCGGAGGGGGATCTGTACGCCGACGAGGTCGGTGGCGACTTCGCGGGGGAGTCGTACCGGCTCGGCGAGGCGGTCGCGTCGGTGCACGCGACGCTGGCCGACGAGCTCGGCACATCGACCACGTTGTTCCCGACCGACACGGTGCTGCAGCGGTTGTGGTCGGCGGCGGATTCGGTCGCCGAACTGCAGCCGTACGTCCCGCTCATCGAGGAGCGCTACCGCAAGCTCACCGAGGAACTGATCACCGTCCAGCGGGTGCACGGCGACCTGCATCTGGGCCAGGTGCTGCGCACACCGGAAAGCTGGCTGCTGATCGACTTCGAGGGCGAGCCGGGTCAGCCGCTCGACGACCGGCGACGGCCGGACTCCCCGCTGCGCGATGTGGCAGGTGTGTTGCGGTCGTTCGAGTACGCGGCCTACCAGCGGCTGATGGACCAGTCCTCGGACTCCCGGGCCGACGACCTGCAACGGCAACTGGCCGCCCGCGCCCGCGAGTGGGTGGACCGCAACAGCGCCTCGTTCTGCGAAGGCTATGCGACGGTGTCCGGTGCGGACCCGCGTGACTCCGCGCACCTGCTGGCGGCCTATGAACTGGACAAGGCGGTGTACGAGGCCGCATACGAGGCCCGGCATCGGCCGGCCTGGCTACGTATTCCGCTGCGCTCGATCGCCCGGATCGTCGGGTAGCAGCGGCGGGAAGTAGCAAAAGCCCGCGCTAGAACGGCGCGAAGCGGACGATGGTAATTATGGCTGACGTTAATTACTGCGTGGTTGGGGCAGGATTCGCCGGGCTGACGGCCGCGTTGCGACTCAAGCAGGCGGGCGAATCGGTTGTACTGCTGGAGGCCCGCGACCGGGTCGGCGGCCGCACGTTCACCGTGAACCGGGACGACGGCTCATGGATCGACCGGGGCGGCGCGTGGATCGGGCCCGGACAGGACCGCATCTATGCGCTGATGAGCGAGTTCGGCGTGTCAAGCTATAAGCAGTACCTCGATGGCAAGGCGATGATGGTCGTCGAGGGCAAACAGCACCGCTATTCCGGCACCATCCCACTATCGATGAGCCCATGGGCGGTGGCCAATCTCGGTGCTGTCTTTCTTGAACTGGGCCAGATGTGTAAGTCGATCCCACTCGAGGCACCGTGGGAAGCCAAGAACGCCGAGAAGTGGGATCAGATGACGCTGGCAAAGTGGCTGAACAGCAACACTTTATCCAAGCCCGCGCATGATTTGCTGGACACCGCGATCTCGGGCTGCTACACCTCGGCCGCCTCGGAGGTGTCGATGCTGTTCGTGCTCTACCAGATGGCCTCGGGGGGTGGACCCAGTTTCGTGCTCGGCATCAAGGATGCGTCCCAGGACTCCCGGATCGTCGGCGGGATGGGTGCGGTTTACCAGCCGATGGCCACTGAGATCGGCGACTCGCTACACCTGTCGCAGCCGGTACGGCGGATCGACCAGGACGCCGACGGCGTGACGGTCCGCTCGGACGACATGAGCGTGCGAGCGAGGCGGGTCATCGTCGCGGTGCCGATCGCGATCGCCAGCCAGATCCTGTACGAGCCGATGCTTCCGATCAATCGATCGTTCCTCCACCAGCGCATGCCGAGCGGCGCGATCTACAAGATCAACATCGTGTACGACGAGCCGTTCTGGCGTACCGACGGACTGTCTGGTCAGTCGGCGGCGCCGGGCTCACCTGCAACGGTGACGATTGACGCATCCACCGACGCCCCACGTCCCGGGATCCTGTGCGTGATCGCCGAAGGCCCGATCGCACGGCGGATCGGCGAACTCGAGGCGGCCGAGCGCAGGCGAACGATCCTGGCCGAACTAGTCGGGCGATTCGGCGACAAGGCCGCGTCGCCGGTGGATTACGTGGAGCAATGCTGGACGACCGAACGCTATTCCGGTGGCGGCATGCTCAGCCACGCTCCGCCCGGAGTGCTCACCGAGTTCGGGCCCGCGCTGCGGGAACCATGTGGTCGCATCCACTGGGCTGGAACCGAGAGTTCGTCGGTCATGTGTGGCTGGGTCGACGGAGCGGTGCGCTCCGGTGAGCGGGCGGCGGCCGAAGCCATGCAAATCGAACGGGTCGCGGTGGGCCAAGCCTGATGTAACGGTGCCTACGGTTCGCAACACCGCCGCTACATGACGACCCAACTGATCCAATCAACCAAACAGCACACCATCGACAGCGTCGGCGGGCTGCTTGCCCGCTACGGCCTCGTCATCGTCATCGCCTGGTTCGGCGTGTTGAAATTCACGGAGTACGAGGCCAACGGCATCTATCCGCTGGTGTCCAAGAGCCCGTTCATGAGCTGGCTGTACGGCATCTTCTCGGTGTACACGTTCTCGGTGCTGCTCGGCGTTTTCGAGGTCGCTGCCGCGGTGCTGCTCGCCGTCAAGCCGTGGTGGCCGCGGCTGTCGATCCTCGGGAGCCTGCTAGCCATCGTGCTGTTCATCGCGACCGTCAGCTTCCTGTTCACCACGCCGGGGGTGTTCGAGGCCTCCGCCGGCGGCTTCCCCGCGCTGTCGACGACCGGCGGGTTTCTGATCAAGGATGTGGCGCTGTTGGGCATCTCGGCGTGGACGCTGGCCGATGGGCTGCGCGCAACCCGCAGCACTCTCCCCGGTTCCTCACAGGATTACGCAGGGTAGTGATGCGTAACTGGCGGGCGTGACAAGTTACCCGCTTTTGGCGGACCCAGCGACGCCGCCCGCCGCCATTGAACCCACTAAACCCAGCCGTCCCACCGCCGGTAAGTGGGACCGGGTGGGCCTCGCGGCGCTGTTGGTCGCGACCGCGGTGATGTACCTCTGGAACATCACCATCAACGGGATGGGCAACCAGTTTTACGCCGCTGCGGCACAAGCGGGTTCGATGAACTGGGAAGCGCTGTTGTTCGGATCCCTGGACCCGCACAACTTCATCACCGTCGACAAGCCGCCCGTCTCGCAGTGGGTGATGGGCCTCTCCGGCCAGATCTTCGGGTTCAGCAGCGCGAGCATGATGATCCCCCAGGCCCTGATGGCGGTCGCCGCGGTGGCCCTGGTGTACGCCGCCGTCGCACGGATCAGCGGGCCGCGCACCGGGCTGCTCGCCGGGGCGGTGCTGGCACTGACACCCGTCGCCGCGTTGATGTTTCGGTTCAACAATCCCGACGCGGTGATGGTGCTGCTGATGACCGCCGCCGCTTACTGCACGGTTCGGGCACTGCAGCAGGCCAGCGCGAAGTGGCTGGCATGGGCCGGCGTAGCCCTGGGATTCGCCTTCCTGGCCAAGATGCTCGAGGGCCTGATGATCGCACCCGCGCTGGCGGCGGCCTACCTTGTCGCCGCGCCGGTCTCACTGCGCATTCGTTTGCGCAACGTGTTGATCGCAGCGGTGGCATTCGTCGTGTCGGCCGGGTGGTTCGTGGTGCTGACGCTGCTGTGGCCCGCCTCGTCCCGGCCGTACATCGCGGGCTCGACCAACGACAACTTCATGAACCTGGTCTTGGGCTACAACGGCTTTGCGCGGCTGCTCGGCCGCAACCACAATAATTTCGACGTCCACCAGATCGTCGGCGCCGCCGCGGGAGCGCAGCTGAATGTGGGGCGCGGCGGGTTCGGCAACCAGTCGCAGGGATGGTCACGGTTGTTCTCCGGGGAGTTCGGTTTCGAGATCGGCTGGCTGGTTCCCGCAGCCCTGCTCGCGACCGTTCTGGTGATCGTGAGCCGCGGGCGGGCGCCCAGGACCGACCTGGTGCGCGCCGCCGCGATTCTGTTCGGGGGCTGGTTGGTGGTCGACGGTCTGGTGCTCAGCTTCATGCACGGGATGATCCACCCGTACTACTGCCTGTCGATTGCGCCCGCCGTTGCCGCCATGTTCGCGATCGGTATCCACCAGATGTGGAGTCTCCGTGAAAAGTGGCTCTACCGTGGCGGATTGGCGGTGATGGTGCTTGGGACCGGTGTCTGGTGCTGGTGGCTTCTTGGCCGAAACGCTGATTGGCTGCCGCCGCTGCGCTGGGTCATCCTCACGGTCACGGTTGTCGCGGCGGTTGTGCTCGTCACCCCGCGGACCCTTGGATCGAGGCGGCGGTTGGCGCTAGCCGCATTGAGTGCCGGCCTGATCGGCGCGCTCGCCGGACCCTCCGCATATACATTCGCGACGATCGGTCAACCGCATCAAGGCGGCGGACCGTCCGTCGGTCCCGCGCAGCCGGATCGGCGGGGCGGGTTCGGCATGTTCGGCCAGAGCTCGGACAACAAAGATCTCGATGCGATGCTGAAGAACACCAACACCGAATGGTCCGCCGCGATCAGCCGGTCCTCGAGTGCTGCGGGGCTCGAATTGGCCACTAACACAGCCGTCATGGCGATCGGTGGATTCTCGGGCAGTGACCCCGCGCCGACGTTGAGCGAGTTCCAGGATGACGTCGCGCAGCACAAGGTGGCCTATTACGTGGTCGTGAGGAACAAGGGCAGAGGACCCGGCTGGGGCAACCGCGGGCACACCGACATCACAGACTGGGTGAAGTCGACCTTTACGGCGAAGACTGTTGGAGATGCGACGGTGTACGACCTGTCGACGCCGAAGGAGAAGTCGTAGCGAAACCGCGCACGCGAGGGAGGTCGATGGCGCGACGGCTGCTGGTCGTGAAAAGGCTAGCGGACGAGTTGGCGCAGCAGGGCCGACGCAGCGGCGATCCCGGCCAGCGCGGCGACCACCAACACCGCAATGTCGACCACCGCGTTCGTCGGGGCGCCGATCAGCAGCCCCCGCAACGCGTTCACCTCGTAACTGAGCGGGTTGACCATGGACAACCCGCGCAGCCATTGCGGCATGACGTCGACCGGGTAAAGGGCGTTGGACGCGAAGAACAACGGCATTGTGATGGCCTGGCCGATGCCCATCAGGCGGTCACGGTTGCGTACCAGCCCGGCCAGCGTCATCGACAAGCACGCGAAGAACGCCGAACCCAGCGCCACTACACCCATGGCCGCAAGGATTTTCAGCGGATTGACGGTCATGTGCACACCCATCAGGTATGCCAGCGCCACCACACCGATTACTTGCACCACCGAACGCACACCTGCGGCGAACGCCTTGCCGGTCACCAACGCCGACGCAGGTGTGGGCGTGACCATGAGCTTCGCCAGGATCCCTGCGTCGCGGTCCCAAATGATCTGGATGCCATAGAAGATCGAGATGAACAACGCCGACTGCGCGATGATCCCCGGTGCCAGGAACGCCAGATAAGGCACATGCCCGGTGTCGATGACGCGCAATCGGCTGAAGGTCTGCCCGAAGATCAACAGCCACAGCGCCGGCTGCACCATCCGCATGAACAATTCGGTGCGGTCGTGTTGGAGCTTCTGCAGCTCGACAAGCGAGAAGGCGCCGACCCGCAACGCCATTCCGCGGATGCGCCGCCAGCCGCGCGGCGCCCGAACCAGCTCGACTTCTACTCTCTGCTCAACTGACACGGCGCGCCGTCCTTCTGCTCGACCGGACCGCCCGGAACCCGGACTGCGAGGTGTCCTCGCCGAGATCTGACCCTGCATACTGTCGGAACACATCCTCGAGCGTGGCCTCCCGAGATACCGTCCGCTTCAGTTCCGCCGGAGTGCCGACGGCCTGCAGCCGCCCGTGATGCATCAGCGCCACTCGGTCGCAGAGCGCATCGGCCTCCTGCATGTAGTGCGTGGTGAGCAGCACTGTCATGCCGAACTCGGCCTGCATGCGACGCACCTGAGCCCAGACACTGTCGCGGGCAATGGGATCCAGCCCGACCGTCGGCTCGTCGAGGATCAGCAGCGACGGCCGGTTGACCAACGCCTGGGCGAGCTCCAGCCGGCGGATCATGCCGCCGGAGTACGTCCCCGCCAGGCTGTCGGCGACGTCGAGCAGCTGCATCGCGTCCAAGGCGTCGTCGACGCGGGCGGCGCGTTCGGTGCGTGGAACGTCGTATAGCCGTGCGAACAACTCCACGTTCTGCCGCCCGGTCAACGCCGATTCGATCGAAAGCTGTTGCGGCACATAGCCGATGTTATGACGGATGTCCATGGTGCGGCGTCGCGAGTTCAGGCCGAAGATGAACACGTCGCCGCGCTGGACTGGGGTGAGTGTGGTCAGCACGCGTACCACGGTGGTTTTGCCTGCGCCGTTGGGACCCAGTAAACCGACCGTCTCACCCGCGTGTACCTGCAGGCTGAAATCGTCAACCGCGGTGAAGTGGCCGTAGCTGTGGACGAGATGCCTGCAGTCGAGTGCAGGCACAGCAGAAGGAGTCATGTTGCGGGTCACCTCCCGTTTTCGTGCTCGTGGAGCATGCGGGTCATCTCGGCAAGCACCGCCAAGCCGCCGGTCAGCGTCTCGATCTGGTACCCGTCGAGATCGTCGAGGACCGCCGCCAGCGCGGCCCGGCGCGCGGCGCGCGACTCGTCGGCGATGTGTTGGGCCGGCTCGGTCAGCCGCAGCCTGCCCACTCTGCGGTCGTCGACGTCGGCTGCCCGGATCAGCAACCCGTCGGCCGAGAGCTTGGACACCAGCGTGGATGCGGTGTTGGGCACAAGGCCGAGTTCGGTGGCGGCCTCCCGTACTGAGATACCCGGTTGACGGCCGACCAACCGCAACAGTTCGGCCTGCGATTGGGTCAGGCCGGCGGCGTCGAATCCGCCCCCGGTAGACCTGCGCAGCTGGCGGCGGAATCGGCCCACCACAGTGAACAGGTCTGTGGTCAGGTCGGTTCGGGTCGCCACTCTGCCGATATTACCTCTGTTACAGAGTTAACTTCCCGGAGAAGCGGGGTGCGTTGCGGCTTTCTGTCCACGACTGAATGTGGCGAGACATACTTTCAGGGAGGTGGGGCAGGTAGCGAAAGGGGCGTAATCGACGTGAAGCGACCGGCATCACGCTGGCCGGTGGCGGGCAGCTTCAGGTATCTGGCGAGCGAGGACCGCTGGGAATGGTCGGACGAGGTGGCGGCCATGCACGGGTACCAACCCGGATCGGTCAACCCGACGACCGACCTCGTGCTGTCGCACAAGCACCCCGACGACAGGCCGACCGTCGCGGAGTTGATCGATCAGGTGCGTCGCCACGGCGTGCCTTTCAGCAGCAGGCACCGCATTATCGACACCGCTGGCAACGTGCACTTGGTGGTCGTGGTCGGCGACCGCTGGTATGACCCGACGGGAAGGGTGATCGGCACGGCGGGGTTCTACGTGGATATCACCGACGAGTTCGACCACGACGTACGCGGCACACTCGATGAGGTTGTCGCCGCCATCGCCGAACGCCGCGCGACGATCAACCAGGCCATCGGCATGCTCATGTTGGCCCACGGCATCGACGCGGGTAGCGCTTTCGAGGCCCTGGTCCGGCGATCGCAGGAGACCAACGTGAAGCTGCGCGAGATCGCCGCCCGATTCGTCAAGGAGGCATCGGCGGCCTCGTTGATGACACGCGACGAGGCCAACGGCCTCGATGACATCCTGTCAACCGTTCACGACGGCGCCGGCGCCGATTAGGGCGATTCAGCACGCCCACCTACGGCCGGAACATGAAGTCGAGAAGGCGCTCCAGCAGCTCCGGGGTTACTTCCCGCGCCGAGCTCGACACGTGCAGGAGTCCAACTCCCGCGGCGAACACCACCGCCGCGCGCAAGGCAGCGTCTTCAGGGGCGAAGCCATGGTCGGTGAACGCCTGCCTGACCGCCCGCAACACCCGGCCGTCACTTCGCTGGACGTTGGCCAGCACCGCATCGTCGCTCATCGCCCAGACCCGCATCGTGCGTTCGAGCGCCCAGTGCTTGGGGGCCACCATGGTCTGCATCATCACGGCGAGTCGCTCGCGGGGATCGACGCCTGCCATGTTCTCGAACGATCGGCGGTTCTCGTCCCGCAGGCTGCCCCAGGCTTCGACAAGTGCGGTGCGGTACGACCGCAGATCGGCAAAGTGCCAGTAAAAGCTGCCCTTGGTGACCTCAAGCCTGGCGCACAGGGGGTCGATATGGAGCGCGTTCGGGCCGCCGTCGGCGAGGAGCGCGAACCCCGCCTGAATCCAGTCGTCGGCCGACAGCCGACTGCCAGAACCGCGCTGCGGCGCCATGCTTCTGGAGCATACGGCGATCCAAGCCTTCGATTATCGACAGTCGCGAAAATTAATGCTGGCAAATGACTACATGGTTGCGCTCGGCAGCGGAAGTTGACGCATGGAGCTGGCAACCGTGGCCGCCCGGGTAGGGCAGCCGCCGCTCTTCGGCTCCTACTCCCGGCCCGCCCGGCCGGCGGCACGGTGAGAAATCTCGGTGCCATCCGCGGCGGCCACGGTTGCTGCAGCAGGCAAACCGTACCATACGTCCCGGTACGTTCACGCGATCTTCGTCAGCAAGCGCGGTGTCGCACAACGCTTCTCAAGATCAGGTGCGACCGCTCTCGGCCGTCAATGTAGGCCCCCGCGTTTAGCGCGGGCAATGTTGGGCAAGATGGGCGGCATGGCGAGTGACGACTTCGACGACAACCCGCTGGAGCCGGCGGAGGCACTCGACTCCGACGAGGTCCGCAACGACGACGGTGACGACGTGGCCGACCCTCCGCAGGAGTGGATCGAGGCCAAAGAAAACGAAACGCTCGACGAGAGACTCGCCGAGGAGGTGCCGGATGATGCGGGCGACAACGTCGGTGACGACGAACCGACGAACGCGCACGACTCCGACGAGGGCGGTGGGCTCGAGTTGATGAGCGACGACGAAATCGACCGTTTAGAGCCCGGTAGCCACGGCCGCGAACGCGGCCAGATCGACGGCACCCCGGAGGACGGAGACTCGTTCTACAACATCGACGAGTGACCTACTGCTCGGCCTGCAGCACCAACACGGCTCGGGCTTCGACGGGCACTGTTGTCCCGGCACCGAACGGCCCGTCCGGTGCTGCGCCGGCTGTGTAGATCACCGGCGTCCAGGCTGAGCCGAAATCCTTTGGCGGCAAGACGAAGTCGATCGGCTCGTAGTGGGCGTTGAAGCACAGCACAAACGAGTCGTCGGTGACCCGCTCACCGCGCACGTCGAGATCCGCGATGCCGTGGCCGTTGAGGTAAACGGCGATCGACTTGGCGAACCCGGTCTCCCAGTCCTCATCGGTCATTTCCGACCCGTCCGGCGCGAACCACGAGATGTCGGCCAACCGGCTGCCACCACGCTGCCGCACCGGGCGGCCGCTGAAGAACCTCCGCCTGCGGAACACCGGGTGTGCCGCGCGCAGCGCGGATGTGGTTCGGACGAACTCCGTCAGCTCGGTATCGGCCTGGGCCCAGTTGATCCACGAGATCTCGTTGTCCTGGCAGTAGGCGTTGTTGTTGCCCTTCTGTGTGCGACCGAGCTCGTCGCCGTGCGAGATCATCGGGACGCCTTGCGAAAGCAGTAGCGTGGCAAGGAAATTGCGTTGCTGACGGGCGCGCAGCGCATTGATCGCGGGATCTTCGGTCGGCCCTTCAACCCCGCAGTTCCACGACTTGTTGTTGCTTTCGCCGTCGCGGTTGTCTTCGCCGTTGGCCTCGTTGTGTTTCTCGTTGTAGGACACCAGATCTCGCAAGGTGAACCCGTCATGTGCTGTGACGAAGTTGATCGACGCGACCGGCCGCCTGCCGGTGTGCTCGTAGAGGTCGGCGGACCCGGTGAGTCGATAGGCGAACTCGTCGAGCGTGGCAGCCTCGCCACGCCAGTAGTCGCGCACCGTGTCGCGGTATTTTCCGTTCCACTCGGTCCACTGCGGCGGAAAGTTGCCGACCTGATAGCCACCTGGCCCCACGTCCCATGGCTCGGCGATCAGCTTGACCTGGCTGACCGTCGGATCCTGCTGCACGAGTTCGAAGAACGACGATAGCCGGTCCACGTCGTAGAACTCGCGGGCCAATGTGGCGGCCAGGTCGAACCGAAACCCGTCCACGTGCATCTCCGTCACCCAGTACCGCAACGAATCCATGATCAGTTGCAGCGAGTGCGGGTGACCGACATTGAGGCTGTTGCCTGTTCCGGTGTAGTCCATGTAGTAGCGCTTGTCGTTGTCGACCAGCCGGTAGTAGGCGGCGTTGTCTATTCCACGCATCGACAGTGTCGGCCCGAGGTGATTGCCCTCGGCCGTGTGGTTGTAGACCACATCGAGGAGCACCTCGATGTCCGCCTCGTGCAGCCCGCGAACCATGGCCTTGAACTCCTGCACCTGCCCCCCGGGGTTCGGGCTGCTGCGGTACTTGGGCTCGGGCGCAAAGAAACCGATCGTGTTGTAGCCCCAGTAGTTGGTCAGCCCCCTGTCGATCAGCGTGGAGTCGTTGACGAAGTGGTGCACAGGCATCAACTCGATCGCGGTGACACCCAGCGACTTGAGATGCTCGATGATCACCGGGTGCGCGACCGCGGAGTATGTGCCCCGCATCTGTTCGGGAATCTCCGGGTGCGTCTGGGTGAGTCCCTTGACGTGTGCCTCGTAGATGACCGTGTCGGCGTACTCGTGGCCGGGCGGGCGATCCACCCCCCAGTCGAAGAACGGGTTGATCACCACCGACTTCGGCATGCTGGCCGCCGAGTCGTCGTCGTTGCGGCTGTCGGGATCGCCGAAGGTGTATCCGAACAGTGACTGATTCCACGTGAAAGTGCCGTCGATGGCCTTTGCGTACGGGTCGAGCAGCAGCTTGTTCGGGTTGCAGCGCTGCCCGGCTTTGGGGTCGTACGGGCCGTGCACCCGGTAGCCGTAACGCTGACCGGGCTCGACGCCGGGGATGAAGCCGTGCCAGACGAACCCGTCCATCTCGGGCAACGTGACGCGGGTCTCGGTGCCATCGGCGTCGAACAGGCACAGCTCGACCTTTTCGGCGACCTCACTGAACACTGCGAAGTTCGTACCGGATCCGTCGTAGGTGGCGCCAAGCGGATAGGCCTTGCCGGGCCAAATCTGGAGCACTGCCGCGTCGGTCACCAACGCGAGGATACGGTGTCGCTTGATGCCCGGATACCGCACATTGCTCGTAACCGTCGACGATGGCGTGGCCACGATCACCCTCAACCGGCCCGAACAGCGCAACGCCGTCGGCGACGGAATGCGCGAGGAACTCGCCGACGCGTACCGGGCGTGCGACCACGATGACGACGTGCGTGTCATCGTGCTCACCGGCACACCACCGGCGTTTTGTGCGGGCGCCGACCTGGCCGAAGGCGACCGCACGTTCACCGAACCGGGGCCGGGCTTCAGTGCGGCGGGTATCGATGTACCCGCGTGGACCCTCTCCAAGCCGGTGATCGCCGCCGTCAACGGCCATGCGATCGGATTGGGGCTGACGTTGGCCCTGCAGTGTGACATCCGCTTGTTCGCCGCCGACGGGACATACGGCGTCGTCCAGGTACGGCGCGGAGTCGTCGGCGACGCCTACTCACACTGGATCCTGCCGCGCCTGGTGGGCATCTCGAACGCCGCCGAAATCCTGTTGACCGGGGCCACTTTCGACGGACGCCGCGCGGTGGAGCTCGGTCTGGGCAGCCGCGTCCTCGACGCGGACGAGATTCTTCCCGCCGCTCGGGCACTCGCGCACGACGTCGCCCAGAACACCGCACCGATGTCGGTGGCGGCCAGCAAGAGGCTGCTGTGGGACTCGTTCGGTCTTGACTGGACCGCCGTCGGCGCCCGCGAGACCGACATCCACCTGAAGCTCATGCGTCACGACGACGCCATGGAGGGTGTGCGCGCGTTTCAGCAGCGTCGCACACCCAGGTGGACGGGCACCCCTACCGACCCGACCGCCGGCTAGCCGGGTCCGCGCGATTTGAATTCATCGTGCCGCAACGACGAATCCCGGGTCTCACCTGCGACTCGCTGATGCAATCCCAATCGCAGCGGGGATTGCGGTTTCGCGGTTCGCCGACCCGGGCACCCGAAACAAATGGGACAAACCCACAAGCGAGCGCTAGCGGTCGGTGGCGTGCTGGTGGCTGCCGTGTTGGCGGCCTTCTTGGTAATGCCCGCCTCTCGTCAGCTCGGCACGATTGACGGGCTGGCGACGGCGGCGGCGATCTTCGGGCTTCCTACCTTTGCGCTGTTGGCGATTACGGGATTTCCGTATTTCGGCGCTTTGCGAAGCCTTGCCATCGCCGCGTTGGTCACCGTGATCAGCTGTGTAGTCGCGTGGGTGGTCGTCGTCTTCACTTTTGCGGCGGCGTTGGCCGGAACGGTCGCGGGAATCGTCCTGACGATCGTATTGTTCGGCGGCCCGCTGCTGAGTGTGGCGATCCTTGGCCTGCTCGCGCTGCGAATCACTGAAAGCCGATGGAACGCAGTCGATGTCGCGCGTTCCTCCGGCTCGCAGTAGCGCTCGACACGCAGTTCCAGGAGCTATTGGAACCAAAGATGATCCTCGCTCCCGCGGCCGTCGGCGCCGCGGTCGCGATCGGCGCAGCGGGCACTGCATGTGGCAGCAACGCCCAATTCGGGGCCACCCAAAACCTGGACGCCGGCCCAATGGTTACCGCGTATACAGTCAGCGGCCTGCGACCCAGCAATGACGCCGTCAACGCGCCGGTTGCGGGCCGACTGTGGGAGGCCACCACCACCGTTGACGCGGTGCAAGGCACCGTGGCGCCCGCGATCCCGTTCTTCAACGCCCGCGCCGACAACGGCCAAAACTACCGGGTGCTGTTCCAGGCACCTGCGGCCCGGGGCCTCAACGGCTCACCGGTTCCCCAGGGCACGGCGACCGACGGGAAGATCTACTTTGACGTGACCGGCGCGCAACCGACGAGCGTCGTGTACAACGACGGCGTGCAGGACC
>DATARY010000102.1:0-15097 GCA_036263935.1 Mycobacterium sp. | reverse complement strand
CCGCCACCGTGTTCAGACATGTGGCGCGCCGCGTCGCGTGTTCCCGCCATGACCGCCAGGACGTTGATCGCCATCACCCGCTCAAAGTCCGCGAGATCGTCGTCGAGAAACCGGCGGTGCATGGTGCCGGACACCCCCGCGTTGTTGACCATGACGTGCAGACCGCCGAAGCGCTCGACGGCAGTCGACACCAGCCGGCTCACCTGGTCGACGTCGGACACGTCGGCTTCGACGAATTCCGCGTCGGCGCCTATGTCACCGGCCAAGGCCATGCCGCCGTCCCGGTCGATGTCGCCGACCAGCACCTTGGCGCCTTCGTCGCAGAAGCGTCGCACCAGCCCCTCGCCCAATCCGGACGCGCCGCCGGTGACGATCGCGACCTTGCCAACCAGTTCGTTAGTCACCTAGCCATTTGTCCTTTCTCGCCGAGATCAACGTTGTGCAGGAGAACTTCGAGTGGAGGCCTGCAATTCGTCGATTTCGACGGATGAAGCGTCCCGCCCCTCGGCCAGGAAGGCCAGCAGCAGTTCGTTGACGGCCGACGGCTGCTCGATCTGTGGGCAGTGACCGGCATCGGGGATCACCACCGAGCGGCCCGCCGCAATCTGGCCTGCGATCTCCGCCGCCCAGCCCGCCGGGAGCAGCTTGTCGCAGGCGCCCTCCACGACGAGCGTGGGCACCGTGATGCGGTCATAGGCCCGTGCGCTCGACGGCAGCGACGGCGGTTCCAGACCGGGTCTGCGAAACCTGGCGGCGGCCAACGCTTCCCATGCACCGGGCGCGATGCTCGACTCATGTCGCCGTTGCACGTAATTGTCGTCGGCGGGAAACGACGCGCCGTGGAACAGAGCTTCGACGATCCGGCGCATCCCATCCAGAGTTGCGTCGTAGTCGTACAGGACGGCCGAATGCTCGTTGCGCTGAATCTCGCCGCCGCCGCAGATGGTCACCATGCTGCGCACCGGCAGCACCGGTGACTCCGATGTCGTGTCGACGAACAGGTTGACGGCGCCCATCGAGTTGCCGACGAAGTGCGCCGACTCGACACCCAGCACGTCGCAGAACCGGGCGATGTGCCTGATCCGCATGCCGCGGCCGTCGTTGAAGTCGACCACCTTCGCCGATTCGCCGAACCCCAACATGTCGGGCGCAAGCACCCGGTAGTGCTCCGCGAGCGCGGCGATGTTTCGTTCCCAACCGAGCTCCGCACTCACACCGAACTCCCCGCCGTGCAACAGAACGACCGGCTCGCCCCGCCCCGCCTCGAGGTAGCCGGTGACGAGTCCGTCCACCAGCACCGTGTTGCGCTGGTTATCCATCAGGCCGCCCGCGCGAACGTCAGCAGTTGGGTGGCCAGCAGGTCGAGCTGGTTCTGCACTGAGGTGTCGGCCAGTTGCCCGGCATCGTCCCAGATCTGGTCCGCGGAATTGATCGCGACGCCGAGCGGGGTGGGCCAGGCACGCAACGCGTGTCCGATGCTGCGCAACTGGCCCAGAGTGCCGACCGCCGCCTGCCACCCGTACGCGCAGCTGATGCAGCCCCATGGCGTGTTGTCGAGATAGACCCGGGGATCCTCGCGGAGATCCTCGATGTAATCGAGCGCATTCTTGACCAGCCCGGACACCGCACCGTGGTATCCCGGCGAGCCGACGATGACGGCGTCCGCGTCGCGCAGCGAGCCGACGAGTTCGCGGGCCTTGGGCGTGCGGTCCAGTTCGTGCGGTGCATACATCGGCAGGTCGAGGTCTTGCCCGCAGAACAATCTCGTTCGCCCGCCTTGTCGTTCGACGGATTCGAGGCAGTAGCGCAGTGCCCGTTCAGTGGACGAGTTCGACCTCAGCGTTCCGCCGAGTCCGACGACCAGCGGCGCGCCGCCCGTTGTTGTACTTGCGGTCATGACCTACACCTACTTGATTGCAATGGGATTCACCGGTGAACCGACAGCGCCGGTCACCCTCAACGGCGGTGCGATCAGCTGGAAGTCGTAGACGCCGTCGGCTGCGCAGTCGGCCGCCAGGGCGTTGAGGTCCCAGTACTCGCCGAGCATCAGCCCCATGTCCCGCAGGCACAGCATGTGCATCGGGAGGAATGCGCCCTCGACGCCGGATATCGGGTTCTCGACCATCAGATTGTCTGCGGCGACAGCCGCTACTTCGTGGTCGTGCAGCCACGACGCGCACGTCCAGTCCAGCCCGGCGCCCGGCTCGGCGCCGTCTCCAGTCTGCAGAAACCGTGCCCACCAACCGGTTCGGACCAACACAATGTCACCTCGCCCGACGGTCACGCCCTGGGATCGGGCCGCCTCGTCGAGTTCGTCCGGTGTGATCGGGCTGCCGATCTCGCAGAAGGTCTCGACACCGCGCAGGCGAACGATGTCGAGCAGCACCCCACGTGACGTGATGCCCTTGCCATCCACCTTGTCGATGCCGCAGTGGTAGGCACCGAAGCTCGTCACCGAGTTCGCCGGAAAACCGTTGTAGAGATAGTCGTCGTAGTAGACGTGCGACAACGCGTCCCATTGGGTGGCAGCCTGCAACGGCATGATGATCAGGTCGTCGTTGAACCGCATCGGGTTGTCTTCGAAGTACCCGGCCAACTGCGCGGCCGCCGGGTTCTGCAACCACTTCGGGCCGTACTCGAGCAACGTTCTGGCGTCGCCGCCGTCGATGGTCATCACGTGCAGAGGGTTCTGCCGAAAGTGGAACGCCCCCTGCGGTCCCGACGAACCGAAGTCAACGCCAAGCGGAAAGACCTTGCCATGCTTGACCAGGCCGGCCGCCAACTGCACCTTCTCGGTGGTGATGAAGTTCAGCGTCCCGAGTTCATCGGCGTCACCCCACCGTCCCCAGTTGCGGACGTCGTCGGCGACGCGACGGAAATCGGTCATGCTGGCCATTACTCGTCTCTCCGGTTCATCGTCGCGGCACCGATCCGGCAAGGTCGGTCTCGCCAATCGTGCCACCGTCAACCCAGATCACCTGTCCGGTGATGTAACTGGCTGCGTTGCTGTTCAGGAACACCAGCACGGCCGCCTGTTCGCCGGGTTCGGAGACTCTGCCCAGCGGGGTGCGGAAGGCGTCAAGGAACTCCTGCCCGTAGGCGTTCCGCAGCTGGTCGAGAATCGGGGTGTCGGTGACCCCCGGCGCGGTGCAGTTGATCCGAATTCCTTTGGCGCCCAGTATCGCGACGTTCGCCATCCCGTAAAGGATGATCGCCTCCTTGGACAGCCGGTAGCCGCCCCCGTCGACGACGGCCTCCGGATTGCGCCGGCACCATTCGATGCCGTCGGCCATTGTGACGGTGTCCAACAGACCCGCCGTGACGGCGGCGTTCTCCCGGTAGGCCGACGCGGCGAGCGAGGACACGTTGGCGATCGCCGAGCCGGGCGGCATCGTGGGCACCAGCGCCTCGGTGAACCGCCGGGTGCCCAAGAAGTTGATGGTGACCACCTTCAAAGGATCGCCGATCCCCGACGACACCCCGGCGATGTTGAACAACGCATCGACGTGGCCGCCGATCGAGCCGGCGGCGGCGTCGATCGACGCCGGGTCACCCAGGTCGAGTGAGATGAACTCACCGATCTTCACCGTGGGCGGTTCGATATCGAGCCCGATGACCTCGGCGCCGAGTTCGGTGAGCTGGCGGGCGACGTCGGCACCGATGCCCGAGGCGCATCCGGTGACAACGACGCGGCGGCCGTCGTAGCGCCACAGCTCGTCAATCCGCCCCATGGTTCATCTCTGGTCGGCGGCCGGGTTTCTGCTCGCCCACCCTTCTCCTGACTTGAGTTTCTGGGCCGCCGCCTCGATGCCGGCGTTCATCTCCTCCATCGCCAGCGACACCTCATTGGCGGTGTAGTTCTCACGACCGGTGGGCAGACCGCCAAACGCGTAGCTCTCGTCGAACACCTGGGGCTTCGACTCCGGCCTGCGAGCCTCGACCTTCTCGATGATCGGCTCCAGCCGCCTTGCCTTCTCGGCGACGGCCTTCTCGTTGCGCTCCATGAACTCCGGCAGAACCTCCTTGCCCATCAATTCAATGGATTCCATCGTCGCTTCGTGGCTGCGCGGGGTGAGCAGCAGGATCAGTTCGTCGACGCCGCTCTCTTCGTAGCCACGCAGAAACTCACGCACCGTGGCAGGGCTGCCGATCGGCCCACGGCCAGGGCCGTACACGATTGACGGGTCTTTCTCGATCTCTTCGAGATGCCGCTTCCACACCCCGGTCCGTCCCGGTGTGTGCATTCCAGTCATGTAGTAGTGCATGATGCCGAACGCGAAGAATCCGCCACCCATCCCGAGCCTGTCGACGGCCTGCTCATCGGTTGGGGCCACCATCATCGAGAGGTCACCGCCAATGGCGAGGATATTGGGGTTCATCTGTGGTGTGACGGGCGCGCCGTTCTCTTCGAATTCCTTGTAATAGCCGTTGACTCGCTCGGTGAGCGGACCCGGGCCGGTGTAGGCAAAACTCAACGCGCCGAGGCCTCTCTGAGCGGCCATCTGCACAGAGGCCGGGCGCGTACACGCCACCCACACCGGTGGGTGCGGCTTCTGCAGCGGCTTGGGAACCACATTGCGCGGCGGCATCTCGACGTGCTGACCCTTGAAGCCGGTGAACGGCTCCTCGATCATGCAGCGGATCGAGACCTCGAGCGCCTCCTCCCACATTGTTCGCTTGTCGGCGGGATCGATCCCGAATCCCCCGAGCTCGCCCACCGAGGACGACTCCCCGGTCCCGAATTCGACGCGGCCATTGGAGACGAGATCGAGCGTCGCGATCCGCTCGGCAACCCGGGCAGGGTGGTTGACGGCCGGCGGAAGATGCATGATGCCGAACCCGAGGCGAATGTCCTTGGTGCGCTGGCTTGCCGCGGCCAGGAAGATCTCCGGCGCGGTGGAGTGACAGTACTCCTCGAGGAAGTGGTGCTCGGTCAACCACACCGTCGAAAAGCCGGCCTTGTCGGCGGCCTCCACCTCGTCCAGGCCGTCTTGAAACAGCTTGTGCTCGTCGTCGTCACTCCACGGCCGCGGCAGCGGAAATTCGTAGAACAGCGAGATCTTCATGTAGTTACCTCCGATTGAGATCGAGAGCCGGATCGTTGATGTGCAATGTGTTTCGCGGCGACGTAGCCGAAGGTCATGGCCGGGCCGATGGTCGCCCCGGCGCCCGCGTAGCTTCGTCCCATCACCGCCGCCGATGTGTTCCCAACGGCGTAAAGGCCGTTCACGACGCTGTCGTCGTCGCGAAGCACCCGCGCGAACTCGTCGGTCCGCAGACCACCCGATGTGCCGAGGTCGCCGAGGATGATCTGGAACGCGTAGTACGGCGGCCGCCCCAACGGGTAAAGGTTGGGGTTGGGGAGAGTCGGGTCGCCGTAGTAGTTGTCATACGTGCTGTCGCCGCGGTTGAAGTCGTCGTCGTGGCCCTTGCGTGCCAGCTCGTTGAAGCGTTCCGCCGTCTGGCGAAGCTGTGCCGGCGGCACAGCGATCTTGGTGGCCAGTTCTTCAAAGCTGTTCGCCTCCACCACGACACCGGACTCCAGCCAGGCTTTGGGCACCTTCCACCCGGTCGGCACCGGCGCGAACGGAACCTTCGGAATGGGAAGGTGTCCTGCGACGACATAGCGATGGAACGACCGGATGTCGGTGATCAACCAGCACGGAATGTGCTTGACGCCGGAGCGCTGGCCGTCGATCATCGCGTGGGCGAAATCCATGTACGGCGCCGCTTCGTTGATGAACCTCTTCCCGTCACCGTTGACGACGAACTGGGACGGCATCATCCGCTCGTTGAGCATGAACTGCAGCCGGCCGTCGGGCCAGCAGATGGCCGGAAACCACCAGGCCTCGTCAAGCAGATCGGTGGACCCGCCGACCTTCTCACCCGCCCGTATTCCATCACCCATCGCCGCGGGATTGCCGAAGCTCCAGTCCTTTTCGAGGACCGGTAGATGCTGCCTGCGCCAGCCCATGTCATGGTCGAATCCGCCGCTGGCGAGGATAACGCCCCGCCGCGCCTGAATTCGCTGCGACCGCCCGCCGCGCTCGACCACCGCGCCCGTCACCGTACCGTCGACGTCGGTGATCAGCCCGCTCATGGGCGAGTTCAGCCACAGCGGGATCCCCTGCTGTTCCATGGCCAACCGAAGCCGCGTGGCCAGCGACTGGCCGATGGCGGCCATCCGGTCACCGAACACCCGGGCCCGGAACATCCGCCAGATCAGCTTCAGCAGGACGGCCTTGCCCCTCCAGTTCTGTCGCACCTGATAGAACAGCCGAAGATCCTTGGGGGCGAACCAGATTCCGTTGGGGGCCAGCGCCAGTGGCCGTAGCAGGTTCTTTTCCTCGTCGCCCAGCTTGCGCAGGTCGATCGCCGGGACGTTGATCGTGCTGCCGAGTTCCGAGCCGCCAGGTAGTTCCGGGTAGTAGTCGGCGTAGCCGGGTTTCCAGACGAACTGGAACCACGGGCTGAGGTTCTCCAGGAACTCCATCATCACCGGCGCGGTGTCGACGTACTGCCGCAGTCGCGCGTCGCTGACAAGGCCGCCCGTGATCTGGCGCAGGTATTCGAACACGCCATCGGGCGAAGGGACGTAGCCCTCCCTGCGCTGCGATGGCGCGCCGGGTACCCAGATCCCGCCGCCCGACAGCGCAGTGGAACCGCCGAACTGCGGCGACTTCTCGACGACCAGCGTGTCCAGCCCCGACGCGTCCGCGGCGAGCGCGGCGGTCATACCGCCGCCGCCGGAACCAACCACGAGCACGTCGACGGTGTGGTCGTACGAATCAGACATCGAGCACCGCCGTTCTGATCGCGAAGCCCGCGATCAATTCGGGCGCGGCGCGGTAGAACCGATGGTCCGTCCGGTAGGTGCCATGCGCGGCCAGCGCCGCGAACGCGGCCACCCACGTGCGGATTTCGTGTGCGGAATTGCCGGCCTGCTGCGCGATCCAGCTGTTCGACCAGCCGTCGACTTGGTCAAGCCGATTGGAGTCGAGCAACTCGAGGAACACGTGATCCCAGTCGGGGTTGAGCGGCTGAAGCGGGCTCCGGCCCTGCGCGAACGCCTGCGCGGCCTCCATCACGGCCGTCTGACGAGCCCGTCGCGCTTCGGTCGACATCGGTGCGCCGTGCACGATGCGATTCAACGCGGCCCGTGATGCGGTCGCCAGCGTCGGCACCGGCGGATCGTGGGAAAGCCCACCGGATCCCACGACCAGAACACGTCTGCCCAGTGTGGTCAGATACGTCCCGACCGCGGTGCCGAGCGCCCGCACACGGCGCATCGGCCCGAGCGGAGTGGCAACGGAGTTGATGAAGATCGGGATCACCGGCCGTGACGCGGCGTCGCCGAACAGCTTCTGCAGGGGTTGGACCGTGCCGTGGTCCACCTCCATGCTCGCCGAGATCGCCACGTCGATACCCGATTCGAGGACTGCCTCGGCGCACTCGTTCGCGGTGTCGGTAGCCACGTCGAGCGGTCCGGCCTGAGTCCCGTAGTCGCCGACGCCCCGCGCCGCGGTGCCGATGCAGAACGGTGGCATCAGCCTGTAGAAGAAGCCGTTGTAATGGTCCGGCGAGAAGATGACGACCAGCTCGGGGTCGTACTCCGCAACGAAGTCCCGTGCGGCGCCGACGGCCGACTCGATGTCGTCGAGGAGTTCAGCCGACGGTCCCGGAAGATTCAGCAGCGGGCTGTGAGACATACAGCACAGGGCTAGTGGCACCGTCACCTCCCCTCTCGGTCAAGCAGAGGACCTTGAACAACGACGCGCTCAGCTCTGGTGCCCGTTGTGCGATGCAGGCGCCGGCGATGCAGCGGTCGGGCCGCAGGAACAGCACGGAATCGGTGTAGGTGTCGAACCAGGCTTTGAGGGCACCGGTCCGGTCACCGACCACCGTCACGTCGGCATCGTCGTGTCCGGTCCAACGCAGCTGTGTCATTGGCCGTATCTCGACGAACCTGGCCCCCAACGCTTTCCATCGGTCGAACGCCTCATCGCCGAGGACGGCGCGAAGGTTGTTACTCCAGCACAGCACCGCGAAGCCGGGGCCGAGCACGTCATCGAGGAGCACGTTTTGTCGGTCACGTGTATCGACACGGGGCTGGATGAACAGCGTGCCGGTCGGTGATGTGTCGGAACGAGGGTCGGCGTGAAAGACGGCGCCCTGTTGATATCGCGGCATCGGCTTGAACCGCATCTCCAGCACATATCGCTTCAGGGAGGGCACGGCCGACGCGGCATGAATAACACGGTCGCGCAGCGCGGCCACCCATCGATTCGTCGGCGAGATGACCCGCCCCACCATGGTGGACAGGTCGATCATCGCGCGGGCGTGCTTACGCCGCTCGACGTCGTACGTGTCGAGCAGTGCGTCGTTGGCCTGGCCGTGCACCACCGCGGCCAGCTTCCAGCCGAGGTTGCCGGCATCGCGGATACCGCTGTTGTAGCCCTGGCCTTGCCACACGGGCATCAGGTGTGCGGCGTCACCCGCCAACATCAACCGTCCCTTCCGGAACGAACCGGCGATGCGCGAATGATGGGTGTACACCCGATGGCGGATCATGTCGATGCGCTCCGGATACGGAATCCGTTGCGCGAGCATGCGTCTGACGAACGCCGGATCCTCGGCCTGTTCGTCGGACTCGTCGGCGTGAATCATGAACTCGAACCGCCGAATCCCATGGGCAATAGAGATCGAGACGTACGGCCGCGCAGGATCGGCCCCGACCTCGCTGTTCGGATGACCAAGTGGATCGTTCGCCACGTCCACCACAAGCCAGCGCGTGGATGATGTGGTGCCGTCGAATGACACGCCCATCAACCGGCGGGTGGCGCTGCGCCCGCCGTCGCATCCGACCACGTAGCGGGCGCGCACGGGTTCGTGCCCGTCCGAGAACGCGACGGTGACGCTCTTCTCGGTTTCGACGCAGGTCTCCATCCGATGTCCCCACCGCACTTCGACGTGGTCGAATCGGTCGAGTCCGCTGAGCAATTCGGCGTCGACCATCGGCTGCACGAAGCCATTTCGCTTCGGCCAGCCGAATCGCGCGTCCGGCGGTGCCATTTCGGCGAGCAGCCGGCGCTTGGCGTCGAAGAACCGCAGTATCTGGTTCGGTACGGTGTGCGGCAACACCTGGTTGACGAGACCGATCGACTGAAAGGTGCGGAGTGTCTCGTCGTCGAGCCCGACGCCACGGGGGTAGTCGATGAGTGTGTCCCGCTCGTCGACTACAAGCGTCCGAACCCTTTGCAGGCCGAGGATGTTGGCCAGGGTCAGGCCGACGGGACCGGCCCCGACGATGACCACGTCCGGATCGGCGACCACGTCAACGACCCAGCAGGAAATCGAGGTGGAGGCGGTTGAAGGTCTTGGGATCCTCGTACTGGGGCCAATGGCCGCACCCGGGCATCACCTCGAACCGTGCGCGGGGGATCATCGACGCGATGCGCCGTCCCTCGGCAACGTCGGCAGTGGGGTCGTCGCTCGTCCACACCACCAGCGTCGGCGCGGTGATCGACCCGTATTCATTGGGGCCGAGGAGATTGCGTGCCCGGATCTCGGGATCCTGCAGCGCCAAAATGTCTTTCATTGCCGACACGAATCCGGGCTGACGGTACACCCGCTGCCGGCTAGCGACGATGTCGTCATAGTCCTTGGACTTGTCCGCCATCAGCCATTTGATGCGCGCCTGAACGGTTTCCCAGGTCGGATCCTCGGCTGCCGCCATCGATAGCGTGATGATCCGCTTCATCACCTCGGGATCGGCTTGCGAGCCGCCCGCGGTGTTGAGGACCATGTGATCGACGCGGTCGGGGCGGTCGACCGCGGCGCGCGCGGCGACCCACCCACCCAGTGACTCACCGCTGATGTGGGCGCGCTCGGCGCCGACGGCGTCGAGAAACGCCATCAGGTGGTCCACGTAATGCCGCACCTCGAGCGGACGACCGGGCTTGTCGGTGTAGCCATGGCCGAGCATGTCGATCGACCATGTCGAGAAGTGCTCGCCATGCGCCTCGATGTTGCGGACGTACGCCTCGGCGTGGCCGCCCGAGCCGTGCAGAAACACCAGTGCCGGCTTACCGCGGTCGCCGGCGTGCAAGTAGCGAGTGCGCACCCCCCCTGCGTCGAGGTAGCCCTGCGAGAACGAAACGCCCTGAAGGTCGCTCCAGACGCTCTCGTGCTCTGCCACTCCTGCCCTCTCCTGACGGTGAGAATCCGATTCTCGTATTTTGTAAGCACTCTGCTCATTTATCGCACATACATGTGCACTATAGTCAGAGCATCACTCTCGTGGGTGCGTCTGTCAAGAAAGGGGGCCGCGCTGATGACGGAGGAAGCGGCCACCACTGCCGCACCGAACGGTGCGCCCGGCTCGCAGACCCTGGCCAGGGGCCTGACCGCGCTGCAACTGGTCGCCTCGTCCCGAACGGGGTTGTCCGTCCAGCAGGTCGCCGATGAGATCGGAGTGCACCGCACGATCGCGTACCGGCTGCTCAGCACGCTGACGCAGTTCCGGCTTGTGGCCAAGGGAGAAGACGGCCGGTACCGGTCGGCGGCCGCGCTCGCGGTGCTCGGGGCGTCGTTCGACAACAACGTTCGACAGCTGAGCGTGCCGACCCTGCGCGCCCTCGCCGACGATCTCGGTACCACGGTGTCGCTACTCGTCGCCGAGGGCGATCAGCAAGTGGCGATCGCGGTGGTCGTCCCGAACAACGTCTTCTACCAACTCTCGTTTCACGAGGGCAGCCGCTACCCGCTGGACCGAGGGGCGGCGGGCATCGCGCTGCTCGCCAGCATGCCGCCCCGCCCTGGGGAACGAGATCTTGTCCCCCAGGCGCGCAAACAAGGTTGGATCATCACCCACGGCGAGATCGAGCCGCATACATATGGCCTCGCCGTACCCGTGCGCCGGCAGCCCCCATCGCCGCCCACGTGCATCAACCTCATCTCGCACCGGGAAGACGTGGTCCTGCAGGGCAAGGGGGCAGTCATCGAGGCGGCCAACGAATTATCCGGGATCCTCAGCTGAGAATCGCAGCCGAAAGGAGGGCCACGTGACCGATTGGGACCGTGAGGTCGACGTTGTCGTGCTTGGCAGTGGCGGCGCCGGGTTGACCGCGGCGCTGACCGCGGCGGTCGGCGGCGCTTCGGTGGAGGTCTTCGAGAAGGCCGGCACGGTCGGGGGAACGACCGCGGTATCCGGTGGAATCGTGTGGATTCCGGCGCATCGACGCTCTCCCGACGGGGAGTTGACAGTAGAAGACGCGATGAACTACCTGCGTGCGCAGTCCCTCGGCTTCATGGACGACGACTTGGTGGAGACGTTCGTTCGCACCGGTGCCGAGATGCTCGACTTCGTCGAGGACCACAGCGATCTGCGGTTCGAAATTGCCGAGGGATTCCCGGATTACAAACCCGAACTGCCGGGCGGGCGCCCGACGGGCGGACGGTCGCTCAATGCCAAACCGTTCGACCTGTCGCGGCTGGGCGAATGGCGGGACAGGATCACGTCCTTCCCGGCCGACTTCAGCAATGTCGGCATCGATGCAGAGACCCGCGCTCGGATCCATGCCTCGGTCGACGACCAGTCGGGTGACTACTGCGTGGCGGGCACGGCGTTGATCGCCGGGCTGCTGAAGGGGCTGCTCGATGCGGGCGTGGTGCCGCGGACGAACGCCCGCGCGGTCGAGCTTGCCGCTGATCGGCTCGGAATCACCGGTGTTCGAATCGAGCAGGACGGCAAGGATTTCCACGTCCGCGCCCGCCGTGGCGTCGTGCTCGGCACCGGCGGTTTCGAGTGGGATCCGAAACTGGTCGAGGCATATCTGCGAGGCCCGATGCGCGGCGCGGTGTCGCCGCCGAACAACACCGGCGACGGACTGCGGATGGCGATGGCACACGGTGCCGACCTGGCGAACATGGGAGAGGCGTGGTGGGTGCCCATCGTGCAGCTTCCGGGGGACACCTTCGAGGGCAAGCAGCGCAGCAGAAGCGTCCGGCTCGAACGCACCCGCCCGAGGAGCATCATCGTCAACCGGGCGGGCAAGCGATTCCTCAACGAGGCCGGCGAATACAACTCGATGGCCGGGCCGTTCCACTACCTCGACCCGCGTGACGGCTACGCCAACGATCCGGCGTGGATCGTCTTCGACTCGCTTCACCTCAAACGGTATGGCTTCCTTGGTGTTCTGCCGGGTGAACCGGCACCGGCCTGGTTCTCGCCGTCGGCCGACCTCGCCGAGCTGGCGGGCAAGACCGGGATCGACGCCGACGGGCTCACCCGCACACTCGCGGCGTGGAACGACCACGTCGCCGGTGAGGTCGATCCCGACTTCGGCCGCGGCGCCAGCACATACGACGGGTACTGGGGCGACGACAAGGCCACGACAACGGCGGGCAAGACTCTTGGCCCCATCGACACCGCTCCGTACTACGCGGTGCCCGTGTCGATCGGCGCGATGGGCACCAAGGGTGGGCCGCGCACCGACCGCGACGGCCGGGTACTGCACGTCAACGGGACACCCATCCCTGGGCTCTACGCCGCGGGCAATGCGATGGCGGGTGCTACCGGCAAGGCCTACGGGGGCGCGGGCGGAACCATCGGCCCGGCAATGGTATTCGGCTACCGCGCGGGGCTTGCGGCCGTCGCGGGAAAGCCACCCTCCTAGCGCCGACGCGTGAAATGCGGTTACCGCGGCGCCGCGATGCCGTTGTCGTAGGAATAGACGATCGCCGCCGCACGGTCGCGCAGATTCAGTTTCACGAAGATGTGGCCGATGTGGCTCTTGACGGTCACCTCGGAGATGCAAAGCTCGCCGGCGATCTCGGTGTTGGAGTGACCCTTACCGATGAGCGTGAGCACGTCGAGCTCGCGAGCCGTGAGCTGCTTGACCGCGTCCGTCCTTGGTGTACTCGCTGCCCGGCGGTAGGTGTTCAGCACGCGCGACGTCACCGCCGGGTCGAGGTAGCTGTCGCCTCTGGCGACCGCACGCACCGCGCGAATCAACTCCTCGGCCGACGAGTCCTTCAGCACGAATCCGGCGGCGCCGGCGCGGAGCGCGCCCGACAGAAGCTCGTCGTCGTTGAAGGTGGTCAGTGCCAGCACCGGCGGCGCGTCGCGTCCGGCCAGCCTGCGGGTGGCCTCGATCCCGTCGACTCGCTTCATCCGCAGGTCCATCACCACCACGTCGGGCCGGTGCTGCGCGACCGCGTCGGGCACTTCGTCGCCGTCTGAGCATTCCGCGACGATGACGAATCCGTCCTTGCGACGCAGGATCCGGCGCAGCCCCGAGCGGACCAGATCCTGATCGTCAACTAGCAGCACGGCGATCTCGGCGACATCCATGTCAGGACACACACCCCCGCGGCCACCGTGCGTCACCGTCACCGAGCGGAATGTCGGCGCATACCGACCACTGTCTGTCCACTGGCCCGATATCGATGACCCCGCCCAGGAGTTCGACGCGCTGGCGCATCCCCTCCATGCCACGCCCCTGCGGCCCGTGGTCGGCGGACACCGCCAGCGGCAGCTCGTTAACGATGATCAGCTTGACATTCGATCGCGAAATCACCAGCACAACAATCGACTTCGAGTTGGGCGCATGTTTGGCAATGTTAGCCAATGATTCCTGTGTGATGCGATACAGCGCGAGCCCGACAGCCGCTGATACCCGCTCGGTCGATCCGTCGGTGCGCATACTCACGTTCAGGCCCGCCCGGCTGAAATCGTCGACCAGTCTGCCGATGTCATCGATGCCGGACTCGGGGGCGATCTTCATCGGAGCGCCGTCGAGCAGCCCGACCGTTCGGCGGATATCGGCCATCGCCTGCCTGCCGAGCCGCTCGGCGCCCTCGAGGGCCTCGACGGCCTCGTCGACGTCGCGGTCTTCCTGCAGGCCGCGGCGCGCCGCGGTGAGGTGCAGCAGTGTCACGCTGAGCGAGTGGGCTATGACGTCGTGTACCTCGCGAGCGATACGTCGGCGCTCGTCGGCCGCCGCGTGCTGGGCGAGCGCCGCCTGCGCCTCGTTTTGCTTGATCATCAACAGTTGCTGCCTGCGCATCAGATATCCCACCAGCCAGCCCATCGCGACGAAGCTCAGATACAACCCGACGTCGTCGAGCCGGTGCATCGCCGACGCGGCCAACAGCACGCCTGCCGCCGACGCTGTCGCGAGCAGACCGCCGAACAGCGTTGCCAGCGACCCGACCGATCCGATCATTAGCACCTGCAAAAGCGGCGCGAAATCGCCGGGGATCGGTGTCGACGTCGCAAACAACAAGATGGCCGTGGCGGCCGACGAGCTGGCCCACAGGACACCCGGGCTGTACTTGATGCCGGTGACGAAGAACAGCACCATCGGCGTCACCGCGATCAGCACCCCGACCAAGGCCGGCATGAGGTCGGAGTGGGGCCGCTGCAGCATCGAAAGCATGGCCACCAGCACCACGGTGGCATCGATCGTCACCACGAATGACCACGAGTATCCCAGCGGGATCAGCTCGCCCCGCTTACGCAGCCGATCCCGCACGTACTCCGTTGTCGCACGCAGCACTGTCCAATCCTAGAAGAGGTCTGCCGGCGGATACATCGTTCTGTGGGTGGCATCCGGCTCCGACCTCGGTATGAGATAAAGAACGGTCTTCGGCACGACGCGCATCCGGGTGCGGGCTTCGTAGCGTCGAGTCATGACATCACTGCAAGAACGCGTTGGTCTCAGTTCCGACTCTATTGAGCGCGCGGCCGACGACGCCGAAGCGGCTTTCGTTCTGGTCGACGAGGCTTCGGCGACGGTCGTCGCAGCGCCGGACGCAGTGCCAAGGGACCGGGTCGCCGCCTGGGTCAGAATCGTCTTCGGCGGTGTCCGCGGCGAGACCGCGAGGTCACCGAGGCGGCCAAAGCAGGGGAGGAAGCACTACCCGCCGCGGTTCAGCATCGAGTTCGAGACGTCGCTCGTCGACCGTGAGCGCAGGAGGCTTTGAGATCGCGAAGTCAGTATCTCCAGAGGAATTCATCCCGAGACCGCGATGCCGATCGCGTAGCTGCCCAGCAGGCATGCGGCCATGAGAACGACCCAGAGATCGGTGAGGC
>DATARY010000090.1:0-2109 GCA_036263935.1 Mycobacterium sp. | reverse complement strand
TTCTCCAAGCAGTGGTTCATGGTGCACCGCACCATCTTTCGACTGGCATTCCCCGGCGGAAAACCGCGGCCGAAGCCAGGCCCCTACCGCGGCGCGGACCGGCGGACCGAGCCTCGAGCTGACAGTGAGGCGAGCCGATTCCGCAACCGTCTGCCCGCCGAACACCCGGATGCGGGTCCTGAGCACCAGTCCACGGGCGTCGAGGTGCAGCCGCCCCCGCGTGGCGCCGACTGATCGGCTCCGGGACGGGCTAGTCCTGTTTGGCGATCAGCCGCTTCAGCGCCTGGCGATCGGGTGCCAGCAGCTCGTCGATGCGTTCCTGGTTCACGTCGGCGACGATGATCTCGCCGACCTCCTGATACACGTTGCTGAAAATGCCGTGCGACTTCATCTTTTCGGTCTGATAGATGTTGTCCTCGGTCGGCGTCACGTAGTACACGATCTCCGGCTTGAACCGGTGGATCAGCCAGAGGTGGATGACGTCCATCAGCCGCTTCTTGCGCATCTTCTCCGCGAATGTGTTCTGGTCGCGCACCGTGAGGATATTGCGTCCGTGGCGGTCCTTGATCGGGTCGACGACCACGTTGGCCAGCGGCTCTTCTCCCTGGCCGTAGATGCCGAGGTCGAGCACGTCGGAGCCGGCGCGCCGCGGGCGCAGCCGAACCGTCAGCGTCTCGCCGATCTGGTAGTGGTCGCCCCACAACGCCAGCCACTCCTCCAGCAGCTTTTTCGGCACCTCGGTCTGCACTAGGTGCTGGCTCTGGGTGGATCCCTCGCCCATCGCCTTCGTGGTCGCCGTGCGGCCGGACGATGCGGCCAGCGCGGCGTCGCTGCGCGGACCGCCCACCAGCGTTTGCGGTGTGCGGTAAGGCGATTCGACCAGGCGCATCTTGCGTTGCAAGCGAGCCAGCGCCAGCATGCCCTCCTGGCGCAGCGATGTGGCGAACTCCTCGGCCGCGACGCCGTCGATCTGGTGTCCGCCGTAGGTGATGAAGTTGAAGACGAAGCCCATCTTGCCGAGTTCCTCTGGGAACGCCCGCATCTCGTCGTCGGTCATGCCGGTGGTGTCCCAGTTGAACGACGGCGAGAGGTTGTAGGCCAGCATCTGGTCGGGGAATTCGGCGTGGATCGCCTCGGCGAATTCGCGCGCGTCGACGAGATCGGCAGTCTTGGTTTCCATCCACAAGATGTCGGCGAATGGCGCCGCGGCAAGCGATTTCGCGATCGCATACGGGATGCCGCCGCGGATTTGGTAGTAGCCCTCCGGCGTCTTGGCCGGCTCGCAATCCCAAGCCACGGTGAGGCCCAGCTCCTTTGCCTTCTGCTGGGCGGTGTTGAGCGGCGCGCGCTGGGCGAACTTCCGCCACTCGTCGGCGCTCATGTCGTTTGACTCGTCGTCGCTCTCGGCGAACTCGAGAAGCTCCGCGACGGCCTCGCCGTAGGTCATCAGCCCGGCGTCGTTCTGCCAGGCGTCGACGAACTTCGACTCGACCTGGTCGAACACCGCGTCGACGGACTGCTGTGCGTGGTCGGGGGACGCGGCCGCCTGAGTGATCAGGTCGGCAATGCCGTGACGTTCAAGCCATGCATCGGCTGTCGCGTATTCGCCGGCGGGCAGGGCGTAGAGCAGGTGCCCGTTGAGCTCTTTGAAGCCCGCCTCGTAGAAGCGCCGCACCATCGCCAGGAAGCAGGATTTGTACGACGGGATCTTGAGGTTCGTGGTGCCCAGCACGAACGGCTGGTCGCGCTCGTCGGCACGGCTGTCGAGCAGGTTGGCCGCCTCGGCGTCGGTGCGCGCGACGATGATGCCGGGCACCCGCATGATGTCGAGTTGGAAGCGGGCGGTGTTGAGGCGCTTGATCTGTTCGTCCGACGGCACCAGAACCTTGCCGCCCTGGTGGCCACACTTCTTGGTGCCCGGCCGCTGGTCCTCGATGTGATATCCCGGGACACCCGCTTCGACGAATCGTTTGACCAGGTTGCGCACGTGCGGATCGCCGCCGTGGCCGGTGTCGGCGTCGGCGATGATGAACGGCCGGTAATCGACTGCCGGGGTCCTCTCGCGTTGCTCCTCGCTCATCCGCAGCCGCAGGTACTGCTGGTTGCGGT
>DATARY010000004.1:0-30280 GCA_036263935.1 Mycobacterium sp. | reverse complement strand
GGACCGGCCCCCGCTGAAGAAGGCCGGCTTCCTCACCCGTGACCCCCGCGCCACCGAGCGCAAGAAGTACGGGCTGAAGAAAGCCCGCAAGGCGCCTCAGTACAGCAAGCGCTGATCAGCAGTCGCTATCCGGCCACAACTTGGCATCGTGGTGCACAAGTTGTGGCCGGTTGCGGCGTGTCTGTGCCCCAACGCGGCGCGTTTCATTCACAAAGGAACGGGCACGTTAGGTGCTAGCCCGACAACTGTGAGAGGTTTGGTCGCATGGGTCGACTATTCGGCACCGACGGTGTCCGTGGGGTCGCCAATCACGAGTTGACCGCCGAGCTGGCGCTGGCGCTGGGTTCTGCGGCGGCGCGGCATTTGGCGAGCGCGCCGGCACCGGGCCGGCGGGTCGCGGTGATCGGCCGCGATCCCCGGGCCAGCGGCGAGATGCTGGAGGCCGCGGTGATCGCCGGGCTGACCAGTCAAGGAGTCGACGCGCTGCGGGTCGGGGTGCTGCCCACCCCCGCGGTGGCCAATCTGACCGGCGCGTATGACGCCGACTTCGGAGTGATGATCTCGGCGTCGCACAACCCGATGCCCGACAACGGCATCAAGATCTTCGGTCCCGGCGGACACAAGCTCGACGACGCGACCGAGGACCGCGTCGAGGAACTGGTTCACGCTGGCCCCCGGGCGCGACCCACCGGCGCAGGCATCGGCAGGCTTGTCGACGCCGAGGATGCGCTGGACCGCTACCTGCGCCACGTCGGCAAGGCCGTCACCACCCGGCTCGACGAGCTGATCGTGGTCGTCGACTGCGCGCACGGCGCCGCGTCGACGGCCGCGCCACGGGCCTACCGGGCCGCTGGGGCCAACGTCATACCGATCAACGCCGAACCCGACGGGCTGAACATCAACGACGGCTGCGGGTCGACGCACATCGAGGCGTTGCAGGCCGCGGTGGTGTCTCACGGTGCCGACCTTGGGCTGGCGCACGACGGCGACGCGGACCGCTGCCTTGCCGTCGACGCCGCCGGCCGTGTCGTCGACGGCGACGCGATCATGGTGGTGCTCGCGCTGGCCATGCAGGAGACCGGTGAGCTGGCCTCCAACACCCTGGTGGCGACCGTGATGAGCAACCTCGGCCTGCACCTGGCGATGCGCTCGGCGGGCATCGAGGTCCGCACCACCGGGGTCGGGGACCGCTACGTGCTCGAAGAGCTCCGAGCCGGCGAATTCTCGCTCGGCGGCGAACAATCCGGACACATCGTGATGCCTGCGCTCGGCACCACCGGCGACGGCATCGTCACCGGTCTGCGGCTGATGTCACGGATGGCGCAGACCCGTTCCACACTTGCCGCACTGGCGGAGCCCATGCAGATGCTGCCGCAGGTGCTCATCAACGTGCAGGTCGCGGACAAGGCGACGGTCGCCGATGCGCCGTCGGTGCGTTCCGCGGTCGCCGAGGCCGAGGCCCAGCTCGGCGACACCGGCCGAATTCTGTTGCGGCCGTCGGGAACTGAGCAGGTCGTGCGGGTGATGGTGGAAGCCGCCGATGAGGACACCGCGCGGCAGCTGGCCGTGCGGGTCGCGGAGTCGGTCAGCGCCGAGCGCTGAAACTACCTGCAACCGGCAGTGCGGCGCCGCTGCGCGCTTCCGAGCCCCGCTGCGCCGACGCGCTCGCGCGGCGAACCGAGTGGGCGGTCAGTGACGCTGCCGTTCGTAGAATGACCCGAGAATCGCTAGGCCATCGCGGATCGCGGGTTCGGAGATCGCCCCGTAGCCGATGACGAGCGCTGGCGGTGCGGTTGACGGATCGGACCAATGCCAACTGGCTCCCTCGACGAGCAGACCTCGCGTCCGCGCGGCCTCGATGAGGCTCAACTCATCGCACCAATTCGGCAACTGGAGGTACACGTGCAGGCCGGCGGCCACACCGGACGGCACCGCATCGGGCAGTGACGTCGCGATGGACGACAACGCGGTGTCTCGTCGGCGACGGTAGACGGGTCGCACCCGACGCAGATGCCGAGTCAAACCGCCCGTCTCGATGAATAGCGCCAGGGCTAACTGCTCGAGCATGGTATTTCCCATGTCGTCCAACAGTTTCTGGCGGACGACGCCATCGACGAGCCAGCTGGGCAACGCAAGCCAGCCGAGTCGCAGTGCGGGCGTGAGGGTTTTGCTAACGCATCCGCCGTACGCCACCCGCTCGGGGGCGAGACCCTGAAGCGCGCCGATCGGCGCGCGGTCGTAGCGGAACTCGGCGTCGTAATCGTCTTCGATGATCAGGCCGTCGTTGTCGTCGGCCCACTTGATGAGCGCCGCACGTCTGGACGCGCTGAGAACCATTCCCGTCGGATAGGAGTGCGCCGGCGCCACCAGCACGGCTCCGACGTTGTGCGCCAACAGGTTTGCGACATCGAGCCCGTCATCCTGGACTGGTACCGGCACGACCTGTAGACCCGTGTTGGCGATCGCCTCGCGGTGGAATCCGAAACACGGGTCTTCGACCGCGACCGCGTCCACGCCGCGAGCCTTCAGTGCGCGGGCGACCACCACGACCGCCTGCGTGAGGCCCGATGTGATGAGCAGCTGATCGGCGGTGGTCGCAACGCCGCGCACACGCGCGATGTAGTGCGCGAGCGCATCGCGCAATCTCAACGCACCGAGCGGACCCGGGTACCCCAGCTGCCGATTCGGGACCTCGCTGAGCGCCGCGCGATAGTTGCGCAGCCACTCGGCCCGGGGAAAGAGCGACGGGTCCGGCAATCCGCCGATCAGGCGCACTTCGGCAGCAGGCTGGTGGTTGGACGCGGGCGGTGCCGACACGGCGCGGGCAATCGGCAACACTCTGGTCCCGGATCCCTGCCGCCCACTCAGGTATCCGTCCACGGCGAGATGCTCGTATGCGGCGACCACGACGCTGCGCGCGACGCCGAGTTCTCGGGCCAATGTTCGCGACGGCGGAAGCACCGTGCCCGACGACAGGCGCCCGGTCTGAATCGCCGACCGCAGCTGCTGTTGAAGTTGCGTGCCCAGTCCGCGTCGCTCGGACCGATCGAGCCAAACGAGCAGGTCGGTGGGGAACCCGCCATCGTCGCCAGAATTGGTCTGCTCAGAAATCACCGAATTGGATCCTGACACACACCAATTATGCGCTCAGGCTAGTGCCATGTCCCCGATGAATACGGCCGCGGCCATCGAGGCCGCTCCCTTTCTGACCCGGTGGATGCCTGGTCCGGTCGATCCCCGGGACGCCGAGGTCTTGATCAGCGTCACCGAGTTCTCGGCGCACTACCGGCGCGAGCTGCCGGGGGTCGCGATCAACGGGTTGCGGATGCGGATGGGCTGGTACGCGATGCCAGGAGCCGTCGGCATGTGGCTGTGGATGATGCCCGTCGCAGGACGTGGCGGTTCAATCTCGGTGTGGGAGAGCCAAGATGACCTTGAGCGGTTCGTCACGCTTCCCCATCACGTCGCCATCATGCGGCGCTACGGCGATCGCGGGACCGTCCGCTCCACCACATGGACGGCTGATCGATTCGACCGCGCCGTGATCCTCGACCGTGCGCGCACATGGATCGCAGGAGACGCGGCGTCGTCGTCGCACTGATCGTTGAGATTCTCGCCATGCAGCAGCCCGCGGAAGTCAGATCGTCTGGCCGCGGCACGCCAGCGCCGCGGTGACAAACGCGTCGCGAGCCGAATTCGCGGCCGCCGCGTTCCAGATCAATGTGACCCGGCTGGGGCCGACGTCCTCGATCGGGATCACCCGAACGTCGGGCCGACGATAGAACTTCGTCGTTGACCGCGGCAGCACAGCGAAACCCTCCTGTGCTGCAACAAGTTCCAACTTCTCTTCGACCGTGGACGCTGTCTTCCGCGACGATGCGCGGCGCTGCTCGGCATCGGCGATCGCATACCACTCCGGGATGGTGCCCGGGTCCTGCAACAGTCGGCGGGACGCCAGATCGGCCAGCCGTACCGACGGCTTGGATGCAAGGGGATCGGCGGTCGAGATGAGCGCGTCCCGCGGTTCCTCCAGCAGCGGGGCCGTTCCCAACCCGTGGTGATCTATCGGCTCGCGCGCGTACACAACGTCGACCTCGCCGCGCTGCACGACGGTGACCTGCTCGGCCCACCAGACCTGCACCACCTCGGCGCGATGTGCGGGATCGGCGGCTTCGAATCGCCGTACCGCGGCGGTCGCCAACAACCCCGGCATTACCCCGACTGTGACTGTCACCGCGGGAGTAGTCGCCTGAACGAGGCGTTCTTGCAATGCCTTTGACTCGGCCAGCATGAAGCGGGCGTCCTCCAACAACTGCGCGCCCGCGGCGGTGAGCGTGGTACCCCGGGAGTCCCGCGACAACAACCGAACGCCGAGGTCGTCCTCGAACGCGCGGATCTGACGGGACAGCACGGGCTGCGCGATGTGTAGGCGTTGCGCGGCGCGGCCGAAGTTGAGCTCCTCGGCAACCGCCACGAAGTAGCGCAGCTTGCGCATGTCGAGGTCGGGAACAGTCATACCCCAAGGGTATCGCCACGACACGAAAAGGGTCTTGGCGTGCGCGGGAGGCGGAGCGGATGGTGGAGACATGAGCCTGAAGAACGCAAGAGTCCTTGTCATCGGCGGCACCTCCGGAATCGGTCTGGGCGTGGCCGCCGCCGTCGCGGAACGCGGAGGGGTCCCGATCGTGGCGTCCCGCCGCCAGGCCAGCGTCGACCGCGCGCTGGCACAGCTACCCGACGGCGCGCGCGGCGCCGTCGTGGACCTCACCGACGCCACTGGGTTGGACGGGTTCGCCGAGCAGATCGGCGAGATCGAACACCTGGTGTTCACGGCGGGAGAGTCGCTGGAATTGGCACCGCTGACCGACCTCACACCCGACGTGATCGCCGGGTTTTTCACGACGCGGTTCGTCGGCGCGCTCAACACGGTGCGGGTATTCGCCTCGCGCATCAGCGACGGCGGATCGATCACCCTGACCTCCGGGACGGCCGCGCACCAGCCGGCATTCGGTGTCCTGCCGGTCAGCATCTGCGGAGCCATGAACGCGGCCACGACGGCCCTGGCGGTCGAGCTGGCGCCGATCCGGGTGAACGCCGTCGCGCCCGGGGTCGTGCGTACTCCGCTGTGGGCCGCGATGAGCGACGCCGACCGGCAGATGATGTTCAGCCAAGCGGCCCAAAAGCTTCCGCTCGGCCGGATCGGCGAGGTCGAGGATGTCGCGCTGGCGTACCTCTACTGCATGGAGCAGGCGTTCGGCACCGGCATCGTGCTCACCGTGGATGGCGGAACCACCCTCGTCTAAGCCGCGCGGGCGCCGCGCCTACGTCGCTGTTTGCCACGTCGGCCCACCTGCTGGGGCTGGGACGGCTCGGGTCGGACTGCGGTCACGGGACGGCCGAATGTGCGCTCGCCGGGCGCGATTTGGCGCAGCACCGGGTGGGATGAGCCGCTGAACCGGGTGATCGTCGGCTTCACACCCGCTTTACGGGTAAGGGTGCGCACGTCGGACACCTGGGTGTCGAGCATCAGCGTCACCACGGTGCCTTCCGCGCCGGCGCGAGCCGTCCGGCCGGACCGGTGCAGGTACGCCTTGTGCTCCACTGGCGGGTCAGCGTGCACGACGAGGCCCACCTCGTCGACGTGGATGCCGCGGGCCGCGATATCTGTGGCGACCAACACCGAGGCCGTCCCATCGGAGAAGGCCGCAAGGTTGCGGGTGCGGGCGTTCTGCGACAGGTTGCCGTGTAACTCGACACTGGCCACACCGCGCGAATTAAGCTGGCGAGTAAGGGCTTTCGCGCCGTGCTTGGTGCGTGAGAAAACGATGGTGCGGCCGGGTGACGCGACAAGGTCAGCAAGCACGTCGATGCGTGCTGCCTTGTCGATGTGCAGCACGTGGTGCTCCATGGCGGCGACCGGCGACTGTGCCGAATCAACACTGTGCTCGACCGGGTCGTGCAGGTACCTCTTGACGAGCACGTCGACGCCGCGGTCCAGGGTCGCGGAGAACAGCAATCGTTGGCCGCCGCGCGGTGTCTTGTCGAGCAGTCGTTTCACCGGGGGCAGGAAGCCGAGATCGGCCATGTGGTCGGCCTCGTCGAGCACGGTTATTTCGACCGCGGACAGGTCGGCCTGGCCCGAACGCACGTGGTCTTCCAGTCGGCCGGGGCAGGCGATCACGATGTCGACGCCCTCCTGCAGTTTCTTAATCTGAGGCTGAGCGGAAACGCCGCCGAAGACGGTGACCGAGCGCAGGTTCGTCGCAGCCGCCAGCGGAGCCAGCGACGCATCGATCTGCGCGACGAGCTCGCGGGTTGGGGCGAGGATGAGTGCCCGCGGGCGCCCAGGAGCGCGCTTGGACTGGGTTTTTGTGAGTCTCGTCACCATCGGCAACAGGAACGCATAGGTCTTACCGGATCCGGTTCGGCCGCGGCCAAGCACATCCCGACCGACCAGCGAATCGGGAAGCGTCGCCGCCTGGATCGGGAACGGGGTTTCGATGCCGCCGGCGGCCAGCACGGCTACCACGACTTTGGGCAAGCCGAGGTCAGCGAAGGTGGGCACCGTTGGGCCACCGGGGTTTTGAACAGACAAGGTGAAAGCTCCGAGAGTTTGAGTGTGGTCGTCCTGCCCGGCGCGGATATCCGCGGCGCTTGGTGTGACGATCGAAATGCGGCAAAAGGCAGAACAGAGGATGCCGCTGCTCTACATACTACCGGTCGACGCCTCATAAGCCGTAATCGCTTAGGGCAGCAACGCGCGCAGTTCCTCGACGAAGCGGACGGACTCGCGGCGGTCGCCGCTGAGCGGTTGCAGCAGTAGCGTCGTCGCCCCAGCCTCCGCGAAGGCCGCCAGGCGCTCCTTGACCAGCCCACGCGGCCCCACCAGAGACACATTGCGCACCAGCTCGTCTGGCACCGCGTTGGTGGCTTCGGTCTTCTTGCCTGCGAGATAGAGATCCTGGATGTGGTTGGCCACCTCGCCGAACCCGTAGCGGGTGGCCAGGTTATGGTAGAAGTTGCGGCCGCGGGCGCCCATGCCGCCGATGTAGAGCGCCAATTGTGGCTTAGCCCAAGCCAATCGGTCGTCGACGTCGTTGCCGATTGCCAGCGGCGCACTCACCATGATGTCCAGGGGCCCCAGCTCGGGGTCGCGCTTGGCGAACCCGGCCCGCAGCGACTCCCCCCACACGTCATCGGCCTTCTCCGGGTAGAAGAACACCGGCTGCCATCCCTCGGCGATCTCGGCGGTCAGCCCGACGTTCTTCGGTCCTAGTGCTGCGATCGTGATCGGAATGCGTTCGCGGACAGGGTGATTGATCAGCCGCAGCGGCTTGGCCAGGCCGGTGCCCTGGTCGTGCGGCAGCGGAATGTGGTAGTACCTGCCGTCGTACTGCACCCGGTCGCGGCGCCAGACCTGCCGGCAGATCTCGACAACCTCGCGGGTGCGGCCCAGCGGCGCGTCAAACGGCACACCGTGGAAACCCTCCATCACCTGAGGACCCGATGTTCCGATGCCGAGGCGGAATCGGCCGTCGGACACGTAGTCGAGGCCCGCGGCCGTCATCGCCAGCAGCGAGGGAGTGCGGATGTAGATCGGGACCACGCCGGAACCGAGCTCGATCCGCGACGTCCTTGCGGCCAGGAATCCCAGCTGGCTGATCGCGTCGTATGAGTAGGCCTCGGCGACCAGCGCGATATCGACGCCGATCTTCTCCAGCTCGACGATCTCGTCGACGGCTTCAAGGAAGCCGCCGGCGTAGTTGAGAAAGATTCCGGTGCGCATCGAGGTCACCAACGAGTTATACACCCAACCGGTTGGTTGGCCGAATCAGGGCTTCAATAATGCGACCACCTTGTCCTCGATGGCCACCGCATCGTCCGCGAACGGATCGACGACCGGCGCCTTCGGCAGGGCCGCCTCCGGGTCCGCGAAATCGCGGTAGGCCTTGTCGCCGGTCAACATGTGCAGCAGATAGCCGGTCATCACCGCCCGGACCACCTTCTGGGTTTTGCGATCGGCTCCGGGCAGCCCGATCACCCTGGCCAGCCGGCGACCTTCGACCAAGCCACCGGCCTTCGCCTTGGCCACAGTGCGCAGCGTGGAGTCCTTCCAAGCCCGGGCCAGCTCAACCGCGTTGGAGTGCAGCGTCAACGGGTCGCCCGGCGCGGCCAGCACGAGGCCCGGCACCCGCAGCGTCGCCGCGGGCTCCTCGGCGGGCGGTTTGGTCACCGTGGGAAAGATCGTCACGACCGCCTTTGGCTTGGCCGGCATACCCGCCGCGGCGAACACCGCCGCCGACCCGCCGAATCCGTGACCAACGACACCCATCTTGGTCGGGTGCACGCTGATCTTCCCCGCGCCCAACCGAACGCCCGCGATAATGTCGAGCGTCGTACCCAGATCGAACGCCAGATTGAGCACCGACGGTGCGATACCGGTCTCGGTGTCGGGTGCAGCGGCGACGATGCCCCACGACGCCAGATGCTCCAGCGTCCCGTGGTAGCGGTCCTCGCGCGCAAGCCAATCGTGACCAAATGCGACACCGGGCAGACCCATTCCGGATTCCGGGGTATAGACGACCCCTGGAAGCCCGGCAAACGCCAGGTCACCGCGAAGAACTCGGTAAGGGCCGCGGCGGGTCAAAGCGGCGAACAGCTTCTTCGTGCGTGCCACCAAATGACCGTATCGCAGGCGGTGTGACCTAGCTCTTGCACTACCCTGAATGGCTATGTGCGGAATCGTCGGATACGTCGGGCAGCGTCCTGCCTGCGGGATCGTCGTTGACGCGCTGCGCCGCATGGAATATCGCGGCTACGACTCCTCGGGTGTTGCGCTGCTCGACGGCAACGGCGGGCTGACGGTGCGCCGCCGGGCCGGACGGCTGGCCAATCTGGAAACAGCCATCGCGCAGACTGACACCGCGGGCCTGGCCGGCAGCACCGGCCTCGGGCACACGCGGTGGGCCACCCACGGACGGCCGACCGACCGCAACGCGCACCCGCACCGCGACGCCGCGGCAAAGATCGCTGTCGTCCACAACGGGATCATCGAGAACTTCGCCGCGCTCCGGGCCGAGCTGGAAGCCACAGGCGTGGAGTTCGCCAGCGACACCGACACCGAGGTGACGGTGCACTTGGTCGCGCGCCAGTACAGGGACGGCGACACCGCCGGTGACTTCCCGGCGTCGGTGCTGGCAGTGCTGCGCCGGCTGGAGGGCCATTTCACCCTGGTGTTCGCCAATGCCGACGATCCGGGCACGATCGTCGCCGCGCGGCGGTCCACACCTCTGGTGGTGGGGGTCGGCGACGGCGAGATGTTCATCGGCTCCGATGTGGCCGCGTTCATCGAACACACCCGTGACGCGATCGAGTTGGGTCAGGACCAGGCCGTGGTGATCACCGCCGACGGCTACCGGATCACCGACTTCAACGGCGACCCGGACGTCGAGTTCCGTGAGTTTCACATCGACTGGGACCTCTCCGCCGCCGAAAAGGGTGGCTACGAGTACTTCATGCTCAAGGAGATCGCCGAGCAGCCCCATGCGGTGTCGGACACGCTGCTGGGCCACTTCGTAGACAACCGCATCCTCCTCGACGAGCAGCGACTGTCGGACCAGGAGCTGCGCGAGATCGACAAGGTGTTCGTGGTGGCCTGCGGCACGGCCTACCACTCGGGGCTGCTGGCCAAGTACGCGATCGAGCATTGGACCCGGTTGCCCGTCGAGGTCGAGCTGGCCAGCGAGTTCCGTTACCGTGACCCGGTTCTGGACCGTCACACGCTCGTCGTGGCGATCTCGCAGTCCGGTGAGACCGCCGACACGCTGGAGGCGGTGCGGCACGCCAAGGCACAGAAGGCCAAGGTGCTGGCGATCTGCAATACCAACGGCAGCCAGATTCCGCGCGAATGCGATGCCGTGCTCTACACCCGCGCCGGGCCGGAGATCGGCGTCGCGTCCACGAAGACGTTCCTGGCGCAGATCGCCGCCAATTACCTTGTCGGACTGGCGCTTGCGCAGGCGCGCGGCACGAAGTACCCGGATGAGGTGGAGCGCGAATACCGCGAACTGGAGGCCATGCCCGCTCTGGTGGCACGGGTGCTCGAGTCCGTCGATCCGGTCTTCGATCTGGCCCGCCGGTTCGCTGAGTCGCAGACCGTGCTGTTCCTCGGCCGCCACGTCGGCTACCCGGTCGCGCTCGAAGGTGCGCTCAAGCTGAAGGAATTGGCGTACATGCACGCCGAGGGCTTCGCCGCAGGCGAGCTCAAGCACGGCCCGATCGCGCTGATCGAAGACGACCTGCCGGTGATCGTGGTGATGCCGTCGCCGAAGAACTCCACGACACTGCACGCCAAGCTGCTGTCGAACATCCGCGAGATCCAGGCCCGTGGTGCGATCACCATCGTGATCGCCGAGGAAGGCGACGACACTGTCCGGCCGTACGCCGACCACCTGATCGAAATACCGGCGGTGTCAACGCTTTTCCAGCCGTTGCTGTCGACCATTCCGCTGCAGGTGTTCGCCGCGGGCGTCGCGCAGGCCCGCGGTTACGACGTCGACAAGCCGCGTAACCTGGCCAAGTCCGTCACCGTCGAGTAGCAGGCAACCGTTCAGTCATCCTTTCGCCGGGGCGGCGGGCGATTGGCGACGACGGGCAACTCGCCGGTGTAGCCTTGTCGCATCTCGGCGACGGCCAACACCCGCGCCCGCACCCCGTACCAGCCAATGACGAGCGCAGGCACAATGACGACGAGGGTGGCCACTGTCCACGTCCCGATCGGGGGATCGAGCGCCATCAGCACAAGCACGGCGAGCAAGAACGCCAACGACAGATAGCCGGTGTAGGGCGCACCCCACATCCGGAAGGAAGGCCGCGTCAACAGGCCCCGCTTAGACCAGCGATACAGCTGAAGCTGGCACAACACGATCGTGCCCCAGGACGCGATGATGCCGAGGGCGGCCATGTTGAGCACGATTTCGAAAGCCTTCGAGGGCACGACACCGTTGAGGAGAACGCCGAACAAACCGATGACCGCAGTGAGGCAGATGCCGCCGTAAGGGACCCCGCGCTTGGACATCAGCGACGTGAATTTCGGTGCGCTGCCGTTCACCGCCATCGAGCGCAGGATCCGGCCGGTCGAATACAGCCCGGCATTCAGGCTGGAGAGCGCGGCGGTCAACACCACGACGTTCATGATTGTGCCCGCGCCACCCACGCCGATCTTCGAGAAGAACGTGACGAACGGGCTTTCGCCGGCTTTGTAGGACGTATACGGAAGCAGAAGGCCCAGCAGAAATAGTGAGCCGACGTAGAAGAGGGCGATTCGTGCGATCACCGAGTTGATCGCACGCGGCATGATTTTCTCCGGCTCTGCGGTCTCACCCGCGGCGGTCCCGACGAGTTCGACTGCGGCATAGGCGAAGACGACGCCGGATGTGACAATCACCAGCGGAAAGATGCCGGTTGGGAAGAGCCCAGCGTGGTGGGTGATGACGCTGAACCCGGTCGACTGGCCTTGGATTTGGTAGCGGCCGGCCAGGAAGACAGTTCCGGCGACCAGGAACGTGATCAAGGCAAGGACCTTGATGAGCGCGGCCCAGAATTCAAGCTCACCGAACAGCGTCACCGAGATCAGGTTCATGCTCAGCACGACTGCCAGCGCCAGAAGCGCGATTACCCACTGCGGAATGGATTTGAATGCCGACCAAAAGTGGAAATACGTGGCGATGGCTGTCGAGTCGACGATCGCCGTCATCGACCAGTTCAGGAAATACATCCAGCCGGCGACGTAAGCCGATTTCTCGCCGAAGAACTCGCGCGCGTACGACACGAACGACCCCGACGACGGCCTGTGCAGGACCAGCTCACCCAGCGCCCGGAGGATGAGAAAGACGAAGACGCCGCAGAACGCATAGATCAGAAACAGCCCGGGTCCGGCATTGGCCAGCCGCCCGCCCGCGCCGAGGAACAGGCCGGTGCCGATCGCGCCTCCGATCGCGATCATCTGCAATTGTCGCGGCTTGAGGCCCTTGTGGTAGCCCTCGTCTTCGTGGGTCAACTTCGACCCGCGGCGGTGTGACACGGTCATCGCTGTTCAGCCGGAGGTACGTCGGGCGGCGGCTGTGCGGGTGGAGGCGGATTCTGCAGATCGCGGAACGTGAACAGAAACCCGCACACCCCGATCACAGCGGCGATCCCGTAGCCAACGATCGAGTACCAGCCAGCGTGCAGATACGCGGTGACGGCAACGATCGCCATCGCTAGGAACACCAAGAACATGCCGATCAACGGCGTCTTGGCCGGGTAATCCGAACGCGCCATCAGGCTCATCTTAGATACCGAATCGGTCGCGGACCCAGTCAACACCGCTCGTTGGCATCTGGCTGGAAAAACGGTCACGCACTTGTCTGTGAATTCGCGGGTCGGCGGTTGCCGGACGCATCGGCATGCAATCCTGACACTGATGCGGCACTACTACACCGCCGACGCGATCCGGGAAGCCGAAGCACCGCTGCTGGCGAGCTTGCCCGATGGTGCGTTGATGCGCCGAGCCGCCAATGGTCTGGCCACCGCGATCGTCCGCGAACTCGCCCGGCAAACCGGCGGGGTGTCGGGCCGGCGTATCTGCGCGGTGGTCGGCTCCGGTGACAACGGCGGTGACGCGCTGTGGGCGGCCACCTTTGTGCGCCGTCGCGGCGCCGCGGCCGCCGCAGTCCTGCTCAATCCGGAGAAGACCCACCGCAAGGCACTTGCCGCGTTCACCCGTGCCGGCGGGAGGGTGGTGGAAAGTGTCCCGGCCACAACCGATCTGGTGATCGATGGCGTCGTCGGAATCTCGGGCTCCGGTCCGCTGCGGCCGAACGCCGCCGAGGTGTTCGCCGCCGTCGACGAGGCGGGCATCCCGGTGGTGGCCGTCGACATCCCCAGCGGCATCGACGTGCAGACCGGTGCTGCCGACGGCCCACACGTCCACGCGGCCCTGACGGTCACCTTCGGCGGCCTCAAACCCGTTCACGCGCTGGGTGATTGCGGCCGCGTCGAGCTCGTCGACATCGGCCTTGACCTGCCGCCGACCGACATGCTCGGATTCGACGCCACCGACGTGACAGCACGCTGGCCGGTGCCCGGTCCAAAAGACGACAAATACACGCAGGGCGTGACCGGCATCCTCGCCGGGTCGGCGACCTATCCCGGCGCGGCGATCCTGTGCACCGGCGCGGCTGTCGCCGCAACATCCGGCATGGTCCGCTATGCAGGAAGCGCTGCCGCCGAGGTGGTTTCGCACTGGCCCGAGGTCGTCGCCGCGCCGAGCGCGGCCGCGGCCGGACGGGTGCAGGCGTGGGCGGTCGGTCCCGGGCTGGGCACCGATGACGCGGGCGCCGCCGCGCTGTGGTTCGCCCTCCAGACAGATCTGCCGGTGATCGTCGACGCCGATGCGCTGACCATTCTGGCCGCCCACCCCGACCTCGTCTCCGGCCGCGCCGCGCCGACCGTATTGACCCCACACGCGGGGGAGTTCGCGCGGCTGGCCGCCGGATTGCCGGCGACTGGGGGCACCTCCCGCTCGCGGGGGACAGGCGGACGCCCTCCTAGTGACGATCGTGTTGCCGCTACTCGCCGGCTGGCCGACCGCCTCGGCGCCACTGTGTTGCTGAAGGGCAACGTCACCGTTATCGCAGAACCGGGCGGACCGGTGTTCCTCAATCCGGCCGGCCAATCGTGGGCCGCCACCGCGGGGTCGGGCGACGTGCTGTCGGGCATCATCGGCGCACTGCTGGCTGCCGGCCTGCCCACCGGTGAGGCGGCCGCCGCGGCGGCGTTCGTGCACGCCCGCGCGGCCAACCTGTCGGCAGCCGATCCCGGCCCCCACCCCGCTCCTACGTCGGCGTCGCGGATCCTCGCGCACATCCGAACGGCCATCGCCAGCCTGTAGTCGCAAAACGAAAGGACTTGCCATGTCGCGCAAGCACGTTCACGTTCCCGAGATGTCGCCGGCGTACACGGGCCGATTGTCGGCAGCGCCGATACCGTCGCTGCGGATGCCCGACGATGCGATGGACCCGGAGGCCGTGTACCAGTTCATCCACGACGAGCTGATGCTCGACGGCAGTTCCCGGCTCAACCTCGCGACGTTCGTGACCACCTGGATGGAGCCCCAGGCCGAGGTGCTGATGGCCGAGACGTTCGACAAGAACATGATCGACAAGGACGAGTACCCCGCCACCGCGGCGATCGAGCAGCGCTGCGTGTGCATGGTGGCCGACCTCTTTCACGCCGAGGATCTCCGGAACGACGATCCTTCCAGCGCCGTCGGGGTGTCGACCGTGGGGTCGAGTGAGGCGGTGATGCTCGCCGGGCTGGCGATGAAATGGCGCTGGCGGGAAAAGGTCGGAAAAGACTGGAAGACGCGCACCCCGAACATGGTGATGGGCTCCAACGTGCAGGTGGTCTGGGAGAAGTTCTGTCGATACTTCGACGTGGAGCCGCGCTATCTGCCGATGGAGGAGGGTCGCTACGTCATCACCCCCGAGCAAGTGCTGGAGAAGGTCGACGAGGACACCATCGGTGTCGTCGCGATCCTGGGCACCACATTCACCGGTGAACTCGAACCCGTCGGCGACATCTGCGCGGCGCTGGACAAGCTGGCCGCCGGCGGGGGAGTGGACGTTCCGGTGCACGTCGACGCGGCCAGCGGCGGGTTCGTCGTGCCGTTCCTGCACCCCGAGGTGGTGTGGGACTTCCGGCTGCCTCGGGTGGTGTCGATCAACGTCAGTGGGCACAAGTACGGGCTGACCTACCCGGGCATCGGGTTCGCGGTGTGGCGCAACAAGGAGCACCTGCCCGACGACCTCGTCTTCCGGGTCAACTACCTCGGCGGCGACATGCCGACCTTCACGCTCAACTTCTCCCGGCCGGGCAACCAGGTCGTGGGCCAGTACTACAACTTCCTGCGGCTGGGCCGCGCCGGCTATTCGCAGGTGATGCACAGGCTGTCAGACACCGCGCGCTGGCTGGGGGATCAGCTCAGGCAGAGCGAGCACTTCGAGATCGTCTCCGACGGCTCGGCCATTCCGGTGATCAGCTACCGGCTGGCCGGTGATCCCGGTTACACCGAGTTCGACCTCTCCCATGAGCTGCGGGCCTTCGGCTGGCAGGTACCCGCCTACACCATGCCGGAAAACGCCAGCAATATCGCAATGCTGCGCATCGTCGTGCGCGAAGGGTTCTCCGCTGACCTGGCCCGCGCGTTGAAGGACGACACGATCACGGTGCTCACGCACCTCGACGAACTGAAGCCGGGCGGCCACTTCGACCAGTTCCAGCCCTTCGCGCATTAATTCAGCCAGCAACCGAGGGCTGAATCGATTTCCGGGTCGCTCCGCTCCTGCCCTCCGGATGTTCTGGGACAATCGGCCGTGGTGACATGACGATGCACACGACCGAGCTCACGACCTCACTGACGCCCAACGCAGCTGCCGAGGCGGTAGTAGACCTCGACGCCGTCGAGCACAACGTGCGGTTGCTGCGCGAGCACGCCGGTTCGACCCAGGTGATGGCAGTCGTCAAGGCCGATGGCTACGGCCATGGGGCCACGCCGGTCGCCCGTGCGGCCCTGGCGGCCGGTGCGGCCGAGCTGGGAGTCGCCACCATCGACGAGGCGCTCGCCCTCCGCCGCGACGGCATCTGCAGCCCCGTGCTCGCGTGGCTGCACCCGCCCGGCACCGACTTCGCGCCCGCCTTGGAGGCCGACGTCGAAATCGCGGTGTCGTCGGTGCGCCAATTCGGTGAGCTGCTCGACGCGGTCGAGCGCACCAGCCGCACCGCGACCGTCACCGTCAAGGTGGACACCGGGCTGAACCGCAACGGCGTTAGCGCCGTCGAGTATCCGGAAATGCTGACCCTGCTGCGCGGCGCGCAGGCCGGCGGCGCGGTCAGGCTGCGCGGCATCATGTCGCATCTGGTGCACGGCGACGACCCGGACAACCCCTTCAATGACCTACAGTCCCAACGCCTGACCGACATGGTGGCCCATGCCCGCGATAAAGGGGTGTGCTACGAGGTGGTGCACCTGAGCAACTCGCCCTCCGCGATGACGCGCCCCGATCTGGCCTTCGACATGGTCCGGCCCGGCATCGCCGTGTACGGGCAAACTCCCATCCCCGAGCGCGGCGACATGGGTTTGCGCCCGGCGATGACCCTGAAATGCCCTGTGGCGCTGGTTCGCTCGGTGCACGCCGGGGACGGCGTGTCGTACGGACACACCTGGATCGCCGAACGCGACACCACGCTCGCTCTGCTCCCGATTGGTTACGCCGACGGGGTGTTCCGAACCTTGAGCGGCCGCATCGACGTGTTGATCAACGGCAAGCTGCGCCGCAGTGTCGGCAGTATCTGCATGGACCAGTTCGTCGTTGACGTCGGGCCCGGCCGGGCCGACGTCGCCGAGGGTGACGAAGCCATCCTGTTCGGCCCCGGCACCCAGGGCGAAGCCACCGCGCAGGACTGGGCCGACCTGCTGGGCACGATCAACTACGAGGTCGTCACCAGCCCGCGCGGGCGGGTCACCAGGTCGTACCGCGGAGCTTCTGCGCACGCGAGGAGCGAATCAAGTTCTGCGACGGGCCAAAGTCGTTGAGCGATGAGGACAACCGGCCGCGGCACGGCCGCACGTCGAACGCCCGCTGGCTGGCGGGCGCGGCCGGGGTCGGCGCGGTGGGTGCGGCCGCGGGCGTTTCCGTCGCCCGATCCATGCGCAGGCGTGTCACCACCGACGACCCGTACGAGGACGAGGATTTCGAACTGCTCGACGCCGACCGCAGCGTCGTCGTCACCACGGCAGACGGGGTGCCGCTGGCGGTGCGCGAGGTTGGTCCCAAGGACGCTCCGTTGACTGTGGTCTTTGCGCACGGCTTCTGTCTGGGCATGGGCGCCTTCTATTTTCAGCGCGCGCGGCTGACCGAGCAGTGGGGCTCGCAGGTGCGAATGGTCCTCTACGACCAGCGTGGACACGGCCAATCGGGTGAGGCGGCACCGGAGTCATACACGGTGGAGCAGCTGGGCAAGGATCTTGAAGCGGTGTTGGCCGTCATGGCGCCGCGTGGCCCGGTCGTACTGGTTGGGCACTCGATGGGCGCCATGACCGTGTTGTCCCACGCCCGCCAGTTTCCGCAGCGCTACCCGACTCGGGTCGTCGGCGTGGCGCTCATCTCGTCTGCGGCCGAAGGTGTTTCGCGGTCGCCGCTGGGCGAAGTCCTGAGGAATCCGGCGCTGGAGGCCGCCCGTTTCGCGGGCCGGTTCGCCCCGAAAACGTTACACCGCGCCCGCGGCGCCGCCAGTGTCGTGATCGCCCCGATCCTGCGGGCGGCGTCGTACGGTGACGAGAAGATCAGCCCGAGCGTCGTGGCGTTCTCCGAGCGGATGATGCATGACACCCCGATCGCGACGATGGTGGAGTTTCTGCATGCGCTCGAGGTCCACGACGAGGTTGCCGCGCTGTCCACGTTGGCGAAGGTACCCACCCTGATCGCCTGTGGCGACCACGACCTGCTCACGCCGATGGAGCAGTCGCAGCAGATGGCGGCCCAGTTGCCGAACGCCGAGTTGGTGATCGTCGGCGGCGCAGGGCATCTGGTGCAGCTGGAGCAGCCCGAGGCGATCAACGAGGCGCTGGTCCGGCTGGTCGAGCGCGCCACACCGTCCAAGCTGGTCGCCCTGTCAAGGCGCGTGCGTGACCTGGTGCGGCGCCATGGGTAAGTGCCAGTCGGGCACCGGAGCCGCTCGGTCGGCGACTGGGGGCACCGCGGAGCTCGCCACCGCCGAGGACACGGTCGCGCTTGGCGCCCGGCTAGGCGCGGAGTTACGCGCCGGCGACGTCGTCGTCCTGTCCGGTCCGTTGGGCGCGGGAAAAACGGTACTGGCCAAGGGAATTGCCGAGGCTATGGACGTGGAGGGACCGGTGATATCACCGACCTTCGTACTGGCCCGGGTGCATAGGGCGCGGCGCGCAGGCGCACCGGCGATGATCCACGTCGACATGTATCGGCTGCTCGACCACGCGTCGGTCGACCTGCTCTCCGAGCTCGACTCGCTGGACCTCGACACCGACCTCGACGACGCGGTCGTCGTCGTGGAGTGGGGCGAAGGGCTGGCCGAGCGGCTCTCCGAGAGCCATCTCGGCGTTCGGCTCGAACGCGGCCGCGACACCGAAGTCCGCACCGCGATATGGCAATGGAGCCGGCCATGAGCACCGTGGTCCTGGCCATTGACACCGCGACACCCGCGGTGACCGCCGGCGTTGTCCGCCGCGACGGCGACGCCATCGACGTGCTCGCCGAGCGGGTCACGATCGACGCTCGTGCGCACGCCGAGCAGCTCGCGCCGAACGCGGTGGCCGCCCTGGCCGACGCGGGGCTCACCGTCGCCGACCTCGACGCGGTCGTGGTCGGGTGCGGCCCAGGCCCGTTCACCGGTCTGCGAGTCGGCATGGCCACGGCCGCGGCCTACGGCCACGCCCTGGGGATTCCCGTGTACGGCGTGTGCAGCCTCGACGCCATCGGTGTGGACACCGCGGGCGACGTCCTGGTCGTCACCGACGCCCGCCGCCGCGAGGTCTACTGGGCCCGTTACCGCGACGGCGTTCGCATCGAGGGTCCCGCCGTGAACGCGCCCGCCGACGTGCCTGCCGAAGCGAGCGCCGTCGCAGGTTCACCGGAGCCTGCAGCGCTCTTCGATCTGCCCCGCCAGCCGGCGGTCTACCCCACCGCAGCCGGCCTCGTGAGGGCCGTGGCCGATTGGACCGCGGAGCCCGCACCGCTGGTGCCGCTGTATCTGCGCCGTCCCGACGCCAAGCCCCGGCCCGAGCAACCGGCGGTGGCCAGATGACGGTCGTGTTCGGTCCGCTGATACGCACCGACGCCGCCCGGTGCGCGGAGCTGGAGGCGCAGCTGTTCGAGGGCGACGACCCGTGGCCCGAAAAATCCTTCCTGGCCGAACTCGCAGCCAAGCACATCCACTACGTCGCCGCTCGCGCCGACGACAAGCTGGTGGCGTACGGCGGTATCGCGCGACTCGGACGGAAATGGCCCTACGAGTATGAAATTCACACCATCGGCGTCGATCCGGCCTACCAGGGCCAGGGCATCGGCAGAGGTCTATTGACCAAGTTGATCGAATTCGCCGATGGTGGAGTCATTTTCCTCGATGTCAGAACTGACAACGAAGTGGCGATCGCGCTCTACGAGAGCGTCGGATTTGTGAATGTCGCCCTCCGCAAACGGTATTACCGCGCAAGTGGTGCAGATGCCTACACGATGAGGCGGGATCCGGCATGACGATCATCCTGGCCATCGAGAGCTCGTGCGACGAGACTGGGGTCGGCATAGCCGATTTGAGCACCGACGGTACCGTGACGCTGCTCGCCGACGAGGTGGCCTCCAGCGTCGACGAACACGCTCGGTTCGGTGGTGTCGTCCCCGAGGTCGCTTCACGGGCACACCTGGAGGCGCTTGGACCCACGATGCGCCGTGCCCTCACGGCGGCAGGCGTTTCGAAGCCAGACATCGTCGCGGCGACCATCGGCCCCGGACTTGCGGGCGCGTTGTTGGTGGGAGTGGCTGCGGCCAAGGCATATTCGGCTGCGTGGCAGGTGCCGTTCTACGCCGTCAACCATCTCGGCGGCCACCTCGCCGCCGACGTCTACGATCACGGGCCGGTGCCCGAGAGCGTCGGCCTGCTCGTGTCCGGCGGCCACACCAACCTGCTGCACGTGCGCTCATTGGGCGAGCCGATCGTCGAACTCGGCAGCACCGTCGACGACGCCGCCGGCGAGGCATACGACAAGGTCGCGCGACTGCTCGGGCTCGGGTATCCCGGCGGTAAGGTGCTCGACGACCTGGCGCGCGAGGGCGACCGCAACGAGATCGTCTTTCCGCGCGGCATGACCGGACCTCGTGACGACCCTTACGCGTTCAGCTTTTCCGGGCTCAAGACCGCGGTCGCGCGTTATGTGGAGAGTCACCCGGACGCGTCGCAGGCGGACGTCGCCGCGGGCTTCCAGGAGGCGGTCGCCGACGTGCTGACGATGAAGGCCGTCCGCGCCGCCAGGGAGCTGGGGGTATCGACGTTGTTGATCGCCGGTGGTGTGGCGGCGAATTCACGGCTGCGGGAGCTGGCGGAGGAGCGCTGCGCGGCGGAGGGGTTGACGCTTCGGATACCGCGCCCGCGGCTGTGCACCGACAACGGCGCCATGATCGCGTCGTTCGCGGCACACTTGGTCGCGGCCGGCGCGTCACCGTCGCCGCTGGAGGCCGCCAGCGATCCGGGACTTCCGATAGTGAAGGGACAGGTGGCGTGACCGACACTGACGACCGGCTGGCCATCACCGAGCTGTTGTACCGCTATGCCGAGCTGATCGATGCGGGGGACTTCGACGGGGTCGGGCGGCTTCTCGCCCGGGCCACCTTCGGCGGCACTGCCACGCCGCAGACGTCGGGCGCCGAGGCGATCGCGAAGCTGTTCGCGATGACGACCCGGCGCTACCCGGACTTCGGCAACACCCCACGCACCCGGCATCTGGTGCTCAATCCGATCGTCGAGCTCTATTCGAACCGAACCGCCGCCGCCCGCTCGACGTTTTGTGTCGTGCAGGACACCGAGACCGTGCCGCTGCAACCGATCGTCATCGGACGCTATCTGGATGTCTTCAGCCACGACGATGACGGCTGGTACTTCACCGAGCGCGCCGTAGACGTGCAGATGATCGGGGATGTGTCGGCCCACTTGACGGTCGATCCGCGCGCCTTCGACCGATAATCACGGGGCGACCTTGAGTGCTAGCACTCGCGTGTATAGAGTGCTAGGTGGCAGGCGGCCAACCCCTGCGCCGGCACCCGCGACGACGGCGCGAGGGCACGGACGTTATGCCGAACACCTGGTAATTCGCATCCGGGAACCCCCGGATCTACACCCGAACTAGTGGAGGGCTCCATCGTGGCGAGCGTGAACATCAAGCCACTCGAGGACAAGATCCTCGTACAGGCCAACGAGGCCGAGACTACGACCGCGTCCGGTCTGGTTATTCCCGACACCGCCAAGGAGAAGCCGCAGGAAGGCACCGTCGTCGCAGTCGGCCCCGGCCGCTGGGATGAGGACGGCGAGAAGCGGATTCCGCTGGACGTGTCCGAGGGCGACGTCGTCATCTACAGCAAGTACGGCGGCACCGAGATCAAGTACAACGGCGAGGAGTACTTGATTTTGTCGGCCCGCGACGTCCTGGCAGTCGTCAACAAGTAAGCACTCGTGTTCCGCCCCGGAGATCCCCTTTGCCTCGGGTGATTTCCGGGGCGGCATGCGTAATAGGGAAAGACATCTATGAGCAAGCAGATTGAGTTCAACGAGACTGCGCGCCGCGCAATGGAAGCCGGCGTCGACAAGCTCGCAGGCGCGGTGCGGGTGACGCTGGGTCCGCGCGGTCGGCACGTGGTGCTGGCCAAGGCGTTCGGCGGCCCGACCGTCACAAACGACGGCGTGACCATCGCCCGCGAGATCGACCTGGAAGACCCATTCGAGAACCTCGGCGCTCAGCTGGTGAAGTCGGTGGCCACCAAGACCAACGACGTCGCCGGCGACGGCACCACCACCGCGACCGTGCTGGCGCAGGCTCTGGTCAAGGCCGGCCTGCGCAACGTAGCGGCGGGGGCCAACCCGATAGCGCTGGGCTCGGGCATCTCCAAGGCCGCCGATGCGGTGTCCGAGGCGCTGCTGGCGTCTGCGACGCCCGTGACCGACAAGACCGGCATCGCGCAGGTCGCGACCGTCTCGTCGCGTGACGAGCAGATCGGTGAGCTGGTCGGCGAGGCCATGACCAAGGTCGGCCACGATGGCGTCGTGACCGTCGAGGAGTCCTCGACGCTGAACACCGAACTGGAGATCACCGAGGGCGTCGGTTTCGACAAGGGCTTCATCTCGGCCTACTTCATCACCGACTTCGACGCGCAGGAAGCCGTACTCGAAGACGCGCTGGTGCTGCTGCACCGAGAGAAGATCAGTTCGCTGCCGGACGTGCTTCCGCTGCTGGAGAAGGTCGCCGAGAGCGGTAAGCCGTTGTTGATCGTCGCCGAAGACGTTGAGGGCGAAGCACTTTCGACACTGGTGGTCAACTCCATCCGCAAGACGCTGAAGGCAGTCGCGGTCAAGGCGCCGTTCTTCGGTGACCGTCGGAAGGCGTTCCTGGAGGACCTCGCGGTGGTGACCGGTGGTCAGGTCGTCAACCCCGATGTCGGCCTGCTGCTGCGCGAGGTCGGCCTCGACGTGCTCGGCACGGCTCGGCGCGTCGTGGTGGACAAGGACAGCACGGTGATCGTCGACGGCGGCGGCACCAAGGAGGCCATCAATGCGCGCGCCGCGCAGCTGCGCTCGGAGATCGAAACCACCGACTCCGACTGGGACCGCGAAAAGCTCGAGGAGCGGCTCGCCAAGCTGTCCGGCGGCGTCGCCGTCATCAAGGTCGGCGCGGCCACCGAGACCGCGCTCAAGGAGCGCAAGGAAAGCGTCGAGGACGCCGTGGCTGCCGCCAAGGCCGCGGTCGAGGAGGGCATCATCGTCGGCGGCGGCGCCGCACTGGTTCGCGCCCGCAAGGCGCTGGACAAGCTACGCAACGAGCTGACCGGTGACGAGGCGGTCGGTGTCGAGGTGTTCAGCTCCGCGCTGTCGGCACCGCTGTACTGGATCGCCACCAACGCCGGCCTCGACGGCGCGGTGGTGGTGAACAAGGTCGCCGAGCTGCCGGCCGGGCATGGCTTCAACGCCGCCACGCTGGCGTACGGGGATCTCGTCGCCGACGGCGTCGTCGATCCGGTCAAGGTGACCCGCTCCGCGGTGCTGAACGCGGCCTCGGTGGCCCGGATGGTGCTCACCACCGAGACAGCCATCGTAGAAAAGCCGGCCGAAGAGGACGAGCACGCCGGTCATCACCACGGCCACGCGCACTGAGACACCCAATACGAAACACCCCCGGCCTCCGAGGCAGGAGCCGGGGGGTGTTTCATCTTCCAGACCGGATTACGGCGACGGCGCGATCCACGGTGTAAGCGTGGACGACGGAGGCCGGCGGCTCGGAGAATGTCTGGCGTGAGTCACGTTGCGCTACAAGGTATAAAAACCCGAGGGTGCCGGACCCGCAATCACGTTGCCCAGCGTGTGTCAGTCGCCGTCGCCGAGCAAGTCCCGGATGACCGTGACCGCGGCACGACCCGACGCGGCCAAGTCAAGCGTGCTGCCGACAGCGCGTTGCTGTTCGAAGTCGGCGGCACCCAACCGGGTCCGCAGCACAGACTCCGCCGCCGAGAGCCGTTCGAGTTCTTGGCCGTAGGTTGCAGTATGGTCCGGCCGGGTAACGGTGCCGAGTACTTGTGCTGCCGCGCAGTCGGCCCCGATTTCGGTCAGAGTAGGCACCAAATTGCGCATGGTGGTCAACAGATGCGACCACGATCCGGCGTCAAGCCATCGCTCCATGACGTCGACATACAGCGGAAGCGCTTCACGAGCCGGGGTCGTACGCGACTGCAGCGTAATCGCCGAAACCCGCGCGACGCCGCCCACATAGTGACTGCCCGCCGCGTCTGCCAACGCGATTGCCCGCTTGAACGCTGCCAACGCGGTTGTCGGGTCGGCGTCGAGCAGCACTTCGCCGTGCAGATAGGCCAGCCAGCTCTGATTGGTAGGGCTCAACGTGGCATTGTCGAACCACCCGTCGACCTCAGCGAGATACCTGCGCGCCGCATCCGCCTGGGCCCCATAGGCCAACGACATGACCGCTCCGAGGTGGCCGATCAGTTCGTAGTAGGTCTCGCCCGCGCGGCGGCCCACCTTCGTCAGCTCAGACCACCAACTGTGCGCTTGATCGAGGTCGCCTTGAAAAATGCATAAATCACCAAGTGCTTCCAGTGCGCGGCACCGGGTTTGGTCGTCGGCAGCATCAGCGAGCGCCCTACGGGCGCGCTGCTGGGCCAAGTCGAGCTGCTCGCCTATCACGTACTGATATGCAACCGACGAATCAACCGCCGCGCGCAGGTCGGACCGATCCTGGACCAGGGGAACCAGCTTCGCGGCCCAGCCGAGCAGTTCGGTGTGCAGTCGCGATACCCCAAACCGGTGCAACGACATCGACATCCGCACCGCAACTTCGATGTCGATGCGGCGGGCGCGGGTATGCGCGAGGCGCAGCTCATCGATGAGTTCGACGAGCCGCTGATGGGCGGCGGCCTCGTCGGGTGTCTGCAGCGCCGCCGCGGATTTCGCGGCGGCGGCCGCGAAGTACTCCAGATGCCTGCGCTCGGTGTCCGCCGAGGCGGGACCGACAACGGAACGTACCGTCTGCAGCATCCGGTAATAGGTTCTGCCCGAACGTATCTCAACGCTGAGTAACGAGTGTGCGGCCAGCTCGTCGATCACCTCGGGTGCGACTTGCAGCACCGCCTGCGCGTCGTCCAAGCGGACGGCACCGGCGAAGACGGTCCACTGTGCCAACGCTTCCCTGGCGCTTTCGGGTAGCAGACGTGTGGACCATTCGATCGCTGCTCGCAGGGTCCGATGCCGCGGCTCGCCACCCCGGCGGGATAGTCGCCGCAGCGGCGCTGGTGTGGCTACTGACGCCTCGATCTGGTCGCCCAGATCGGCGATACCCAGCGTCGCGACTTGTGCTGCGGCCAACTCAATGGCCAACGGGAGTCCGTCCAGGCGGCGCACGATCACCGTTACGGCATCCAAGTCGGCCGCGGTGACCGCGCCGAGCCGAGCAGCGTCCGCTCGCCGCAGGAAGACCTGCTGGGCCGGCGAATCGGGCCGAGAGCAGTCCAGCGGCTGCAACGGCCAAGCGCACTCATCCGGCATTCCCAGTCGCTCGCGGCTGGTGGCAACCACCCGCATCGTCGACGGCTCAGTTCCCAAGACAGCATCAAGCACCTCGCACACGGAGTCCAGCACATGCTCGCAATTGTCAAGCAGGACAACAAGGTCCATGAAACGCGCGCCCCGCAGCGTGACAAGAGGCACGCCGCCGCCACTGGTCAGACCGAGTGCAGTCACCACCGCGTCCGGTACCGCGGCGGCATCGTCGACAGCGGCCAGTTCGACGACACGTACGCCGCCACAATGGACCGCCGCGCGGCGGTGGGTGACCTCTCGGGCCAGGGCGGTTTTGCCGACACCGCCGGGTCCGACGATCGTGACCAACGGTCGGCGGTCGACGAGCTCGGCCAGCGCGGCGAGATCCTCGGCACGGCCCAGCAGGGGGTGCAGATTCCCCGGCGTCGCATCCAGCGCCCGCAGCGGCGGGAACTCCACGCGCAAGCCGTCTGCCCCCACCTGAAACACGCTGACCGGCATCGGCACATCCCGCAATCGCCGCGAACCCAGATCGAGGAGGCCAACTCCAGTGAGCAGACTCGCGGTCGAATCGGCCAGCAGGATTTGACCACCGTGCCCGGCGGCCATCACCCGCGCGGCCCGATTCAGCACCCCCCCGAAGTAGTCCGAACCACGCAACTCGGCTTCGCCGGTCGCGATGCCCATCCGAACCGGCAGCTTGAGCGCCCGCTGCGCGGCGACCGCGGCGTCGACCGCGGACCGCGGCGAGGCGAACACGGCACACACCCCATCGCCGGTGTGCTTGAACACGCAGCCACCGTGGGCCTCCACAGCCTCACGCAACACCTCATCATGCGCGGCCAGAGCGATGCGCATCTGATCTGCGTCCGCCTCCCACCGACGGGTCGAACCCTCGATGTCAGTGAATAGGAACGTGACGACTCCCGAAGGCAGCGCCCGCGTCGCTCCGTCGCTCATCACGACTCAATCCCCAACACGGTGAGCAACGATCGCGGTTCGGCGAGCGTCGCGGCCACACAGTCAGCGTGTGCTGCAGCGGTGCCGTCCCGACGATTCGTCCGCACCCTCATTTCACCCCGCAACCCGATTCCTTAGCGAATGTCATGGTAGGGCCGTGACGGCGGGCGGCACACACGTTTGGGTGGGTGTCGCCACAAGCCACGACCGGCACGCCGCCTGAAGCACGATAATCGAAAGCATGTGCGAGGAATGGCAGGACGACCCCAATTATCCCCGTCTATCGAGTGGGAGCGGGACGTCGTGGTCGACGTGTCAAGGCGTTCCCAGGTGTCAGCCGTCGAACGCAAGACGAGTTGCGTCGATAGTGGCGAGGGTCCGTCCCACGCACGTGCGTTGACCGATCGGGCGCTTGACAACGCAACGAAGTCGCATGGCTGCAACGGGGCACCACCGAAACCGCGGTGGTCGACAAGCCGGAGGAATCCTCCGACGACCACCATGGGCACGCTCACTATCAGACAGGCCGAGTACCCCCGGCCGGTTGACCGGGGATCTCCTCAGTACCTGGAGTGTTTGCGTCGGATGCAGTCGGACTAATTCGGTCGGCGTAGCGCACTGCGATGCATTCGCCTGTCACTTCCGAGACTGTGGTCGAATGTCAAGCGGCCGATAGCCTGTCCGTGTATGAGACGCAGGGAGCGACGTGGTGAACGATGTCAGTGAAGGAGTCAACCGGCTGCGCGCCGAATACGACGCGGCGCCGTACCGATCCAACTCGTATCCGCAATCGGCGCCGGGACACCTGGCAGCCATCGCCCATTTCTTCGGCCTCGACGTACCCGACGTGGCAGGCGCGCGCGTGCTCGAAATCGGCTGCGCCAGCGGCGACAACATTCTCCCCTTCGCGGCGTCGCATCCGGAGGCGCACGTCGTGGGAATCGATCTGTCCGGTGTGCATATCGAGCAAGGGCGACAACTCATACAGGCCTTGGGCATCGACAATCTCGATCTGCTAGAAGGCGATATCGCCAGCATGGACCTCACGGCGCTGGGACAGTTCGACTTCGTCATCGCCCACGGGGTATACAGCTGGGTACCGCCGAACGTGCAGGAAGCCATCCTCGCCGCCTTCCGCAATCTGATGGCTCCGGACGGTGTGGGCTATCTCAGCTACAACATTTATCCGGGCTGGAAGTCGAAGGAAATCCTCCGTGATGCCATGCTGCTCGCTACCCGCGACAGCACGACTCCGGACGAAAAGGTGCTCAAGGCGCGCCGCATGGTCGATCTCCTGGAGAAGGAAGCGAACCAGGGCAGCGTGATCGCGGCGGCGGTGGCCGAATTCAGGGCCAGTGATGCGGGCGCGAAGTCCGCGGACTTTCTCCTCCTGCATGACGAGCTCGAAGCCTTCAACGCGCCGTGCTACTTCGTCGACGTACTGCAGCGCGCCGGCGCGCACGGTCTGACGTTCTTGGCGGAAGCGCGACCCGAAAGCATGTTGCTGAATAACTACAGCCCCGAGGTTGCCGAGTTCGTGTTACAGGAATGCGGCAGCGTCCAGGTGCTCGTCGAGCAGTATCTGGATTTCCTAGCGAATCGGACGTTTCGGGAAACGCTGCTGGTGCACGGCGAACGCGCACCGCAGATCCGTCACGGCGTGGACCATAGCCGTTACCAGCGGCTGCACTTCGCGGCGCGTATGTCCGCTGCCGAGGGGCACACTCGGCTCGACAACTCGCGACAGGTGTACGTCGCGCGAAATAAAGAGAAGCTGCAGGTGGACGATCCACGCATGAAGGCGGCCTTCGATGCGCTCACCGCCCGCTGGCCATGGACGTTGTCACGACAAGAGCTGCTGGATGCGGTGACAGCGCGGCTCCATGCCTCCGGTATCGACGTCGCGGGCGCCAACCTCCCGCAGTACGTCGACCACGTGCTCGACGTGCTGATCTTCCAGGGCGGGGCACGGTGGCGGCCTGATCCCGTGCTGCCCGAACCAGCGTCCGCACCGCTGCGGCTCGACGAGCCGACCAGGCGCATGGTGGAGCTGACCAGTGCGCGGGGCAATGCGTATACCTACAACCTGTGGCAGGAATTGGTGGGGATATCGGCGTTGGACGCCCACCTGCTGCCCGTGCTCGACGGTACGCGCGATGGCGATGCGCTGGTCGAAGAGCTCATGGCCCGTAACCGCGCGAACCTGCTCCGCGTCGAGCTCGACGGCAAGGTCCTGTCCGACGAAGCGCAACTGCGCCAGGTCTTCGCCGAGCACGTCGCGGCGCTACCGCAGCGGCTTGAGCAGATGGAGCTGCTGCGGGTCGGCTGACTCGACAGCTGTTGTTCGAAAGTAGGCCGGGCGGGCTTGACCGCGTCCGGCCGGTCAGTCCGCGATTCGACAGTGCGGTTTCGTCCGCGACACGCCGCAGAAGCGTAAAAATCCGCACATTCGCAAACCTCCAACCCGACCCACGCCCTCGGCCATTCACTACCTACTCCCCGGTCAGCGGCCGGTATGCACCGGCGGTCGTCGGATGCACTGCGGCGTCAAGGAGGACTTGGGCCGCCGATCGTGCGTGAATCAAGGCCGCGGTGTCGTTGAGCGAGGTGGCCAGCGCAAGGGCGCCTTCGAACAACACCGCCAGCTGGTGGCCCAATTGGTAGGGATCTGTCGCGCCGGCTTGTGCGGCCGTGTCGGTCAGGCGCGCGATGAACTGCAGCTTGTGCTGGTGGACGATGTCGTGCACGTCTGGCATCTCGTCAGCTGCCTCAACGGCCGCGTTGTGAAACGGGCAGCCACGGAAACGGTGCGCTGGTGGGCTGTCGAAGATCGCCAACAGGCGATTGCGTGGGTTGGCGCCCGGGGCGTCGAGGGCCTGCTCATTGGGTGGCCCGCCGGTGTTGTCAATGCGGTTCAGGTATGCCTCTACGAGCTCTTCCTTACTGGAAAACTGCTCGTAGAGCGTGCGCTTTGAGACCCGTGCTTCTTCGGCGATGCGCTCAACGCCGGTGGCGCGGATGCCCTCGCGATAAAACAGGGTTCTCGCAGCGCTCAGGATCCGCTCGCGAGCCGGTCGGCGAGCCGGCGCCGCGGCGATGCTTGCGTCATTCATAGCGCCAATAATACACCGATCGGTTTTCTTACCCCCAAAGTCACTGTATTCAAGAGTATTCGGAAATACCGATCGGTTTACCCGGGTTGTGGGTAGGGTCAGCGCACGTCCATCCGTGAGATAGGCACCACCATGACCGACTCCAACGAGCTGTTCTTGATCACCGGCGCCACCGGCAACACCGGCGCGCACACCGTCAGATTGCTGCGCGAACGTGGTCTCCCCGTCCGCGCGCTCGTGCACACCCTCGATGAGCGCGCGGCCCGGCTACGTGGACTGGGCGCCGAAGTCGTGCAGGGCGATCTACTTGACTTTCCCTCGGTCAGCGCCGCAGCGGCCGGGGTGAGTGCTGCCTACTTCAACTACCCAGTCGCTCCAGGCTTGGTTGAGGCCACCGCGAACTTCGTCCAGGCCGCCAGCGAGGCCGGCGTCCACGCCGTGGTCAACATGTCGCAGATCTCGGCGCGCCGGGAAGCCAAAAGCAACGCCGCGCGCCAGCATTGGATCGCCGAGCGACTGCTGGACCGCAGCGCGCTGATCACAACGCATCTGCGGCCCACCTTCTTTACGTTCTTTATGAACATGTTCTGGATCCGCGAAAACGGCGAAGGGATCTATCGGCTGCCCTTCGCCGATGCCCGCCACGCCCCCATCGACGCCGCCGATCAAGCCCATGTCATCGCGGCCATCCTGCAAAACCCCGACCCGCACGACCGCCAGATCTACCCGCTGTTCGGCGCCGAAGAACTCAACTGGCATGAAATCGCCGCGAAAGTCCAAGCCACCCTGGGTATCCCGGTGCGGTACGAGCCCATCGACATTCCCACATTCGCCGCGGGCCTGACCGCCGGCGGCGCCTCGGCGCATTTCGTGCAGCACATCAGCAGTGTGGCGCAGGACTACCGCGACGGCGTCTTCGCCGGGGTCAACAACCTCGTCGAGGTGATCGGCGGAGTCAAACCCATCACCGTGGAGGACTATGTCGCGGCCGCCCGCTCCCAGTTCGACAGCACCGGGCGACCTCGGCGGTGAGCGCTGAGTCGGATAACGATGAGAGCGGGCCCAAATCCGGCAGGAGCCATCCGCTGGCTACCGCGGTTGTAGTGGAAGACGCCGCTCGGCCCGACGACTCGAGCCGGAATTTGATGCCGGTCTTGCGCCGTTGCAGTAAAACGTGACCATTCGACTCGGATTGCAGATTCCCAACTTCTCCTACGGCACATCAGTTGCCGAACTGTTCCCCGCCGTCCAGGCTCAGGCCCGAGAGGCCGAGAGCGCCGGATTCGACACCGTGCTGCTGATGGACCACTTCTACCAATTGCCGG
>DATARY010000003.1:0-2517 GCA_036263935.1 Mycobacterium sp. | reverse complement strand
AGCGCGGTGTTCAGCACCGACAGCGCCCAGCGATGCTGCCAGTGCCGACCCGGCGTTCGCACCCCGAGAAAGACATGGGTCTGCTCGGCGTCCCGGTTGGCCACCGTCAACCGCGGGCGACCGGTGACCCGGCCGGCGCCTTTGCGCGGCGCTATCGCGTGGCGGCCCCGGACCAATCGTGGCCCGAAGTGCTCGCGCACCAAAGTCACCACTTCGTCATGGTTGATGTTGCCGGCCACCGCGACGACCATCCGCTCGGGCGTATAGCGCCGCTGATGAAACGAATGCAGCTGGGCGCGCGTCATTGACGACACCGACCGCACGCTGCCGATCACCGGACGACCCACCGGATGCTCGCCGAACAGCGCCGCCAGGAACTGGTCGGCCAACGCGTCCTCGGGGTCGTCATCGCGCATCGCGATCTCCTCGAGGACGACAGCGCGTTCCAGCTCGACATCGGCAGCGGCGCAGCGCCCATTGAGCACCACGTCGCTGACCAGGTCAACCGCTAGCGCAAGATCGCCGTCGAGCACGTGCGCGTAGTAGCAGGTGTGTTCCTTGGCGGTGAACGCGTTCAGCTCACCGCCGACCGCGTCCATCGCTTGCGCGATATCGACAGCAGTGCGCGTCGGCGTGGATTTGAACAGCAGATGCTCCAGGAAGTGCGCAGCACCGGCCACGGAGGCACCCTCGTCGCGCGATCCGACGCCAACCCACACCCCGACCGAGGCTGAGCGCACCCCGGGCAGGTATTCGGTGACCACCCGCAAACCGCCGGGCAGCGTGGTGCGCCGAAACGCCGCGGACGGCTCAGAACTGTGCCGGCCGCGGCGCAGCGGCTGCGTGCCTGAGCTAACTGCTGGCCGTCGCGGCATCGGCAGGCGCGGTCTCCGGGCTGGCGGCAGGTTCACCGTCGCCGGATGGTCCGGCGTCTTCGGTCACAAGCACCAGGGAGATCTTGCCCCGCTTGTCGATGTCGGCGATCTCGACGCGAAGCTTGTCGCCGACGTTCACGACGTCTTCGACCTTCGCGATCCGCTTCCCCCTACCGAGTTTGGAGATGTGCACCAGTCCGTCGCGGCCCGGAAGCAGCGATACGAACGCGCCGAAATCGGTGGTCTTGACCACGGTTCCGAGGAACCGCTCGCCCGTCTTGGGCAGCTGCGGGTTGGCAATCGCGTTGATCTTGTCGATCGCGGCCTGCGCCGCCTCGCCGTTGCTGGCACCGACGAACACCGTGCCGTCGTCCTCAATGGAGATCTGCGCGCCGGTCTCCTCGGTGATCGAGTTGATCATCTTGCCCTTGGGCCCGATTACCTCGCCGATCTTGTCGATGGGCACCTTGATCGTGGTGATCCGAGGGGCGAACGGGCTCATCTCGTCCGGCTCGTCGATAGCCTCGGCCATCACTTCGAGGATGGTGATCCGGGCATCCTTGGCTTGGGCCAGCGCGCCGGCCAGCACCTGCGACGGGATGCCGTCGAGCTTGGTGTCCAGCTGAAGCGCGGTGACGAAGTCCTTGGTGCCCGCGCATTTGAAGTCCATGTCACCGAATGCGTCTTCGGCGCCGAGGATGTCGGTCAGGGTGACGAAGCGGCGCTCACTGCCGCCGCCTTCCACCTCGACGTCGTCGGACACCAGGCCCATCGCGATGCCCGCGACCGGCGCCTTGAGCGGCACCCCGGCGTTCAGCAGCGACAGAGTCGACGCACACACCGAGCCCATGGAGGTAGAACCGTTGGAGCTTAAGGCTTCCGAGACCTGCCGGATCGCGTACGGGAACTCTTCGATGCTGGGCAGCACCGGCATCAGGGCCCGCTCCGCGAGCGCGCCGTGGCCGATCTCGCGCCGCTTCGGCGAACCGACCCGGCCGGTCTCACCGGTGGAGAACGGCGGGAAGTTGTAGTGGTGCATGTAGCGCTTGGACGTTTCCGGCCCGAGCGAGTCGATCTGCTGCGCCATCTTGACCATGTCCAGGGTGGTGACGCCCATGATCTGGGTCTCGCCACGCTCGAACAGCGCACTGCCGTGGGCGCGCGGGATGACGGCGACCTCGGCCGACAGCGCACGGATGTCGGTGATGCCACGGCCGTCGATGCGGAAGTGGTCGGTCAGGATGCGCTGGCGGACCAGCTTCTTGGTCAGCGAGCGGAACGCCGCGCCGATCTCCTTCTCGCGGCCCTGGTACGTCTCGGCGAGGCGGTCGAGCACCTCGACCTTGATCTCGTCGGTGCGACCGTCGCGCTCTTCCTTGCCCGCGATGGTGAGCGCCTTGGAGAGCTCCTCGGTGGCCACCGAGGACACCGCGTAGAAGACGTCGTCCTGGTAGTCGGGGAACAGCGGGTAGTCGGCAGTCTCCTTGCCGGCGGCGTCGTACAGCTCCTGCTGGGCCTTGCACAGCTCGGCGATGAACGGCTTGGCGGCTTCCAGGCCCTCGGCCACCACGCTCTCGGTGGGCGCGCCCGCGCCGCCCGCGACGAGCTCGATGACGTTGTCGGTGGCCTCGGCCTCGACCAT
>DATARY010000152.1:0-7414 GCA_036263935.1 Mycobacterium sp. | reverse complement strand
ATTCGTGGAATCGGAGACGCCGCGCTACGTCGGACGGGGCGTCGCCGCGATCGCCGCCGATGACGCGCGGTCGCGCTGGAACCAGCGATCGGTCACCTCCGCCGAACTGGCGCGTGAGTACGGCTTCACCGACACCGACGGCCGCCAACCCGACGGCTGGGCGTCGCCATAGTCGCAGGTCAGCGCGGAGAGTGGACATTTTTCTAAATCTGTTCACCGATTTCGTTGACACTCGCGACACCGCGCTGTTCGATGACCAGGTGAGTTCGCAAGTGTCGGTTGAGGAGACGGTGCGCGGCATGTGGAAGGCCCTGTCGGCGCGCGACTGGGAGGGGATGAAGCCGTATTTGTCCGAGGACTGCATCTACTTCGACGTCCCGCTCGGCCCGGCCGCGGCCGCTCGCGGTCCCGAGGACATCGTCAAGCGGATCAAGATCGCTCTCGAGCCGCTGGAGTCCTACCAGAACTTTCCGGGTCTGATGCTGCACAACGGCACCGACGTCATGTACGAGCACCACGAGGAATGGCACTGGCCCACTGGGGAATCCGCGGTCAATAGGTTCGTGTCCGTGCACCGCGTCGAGAACGGGAAGATCACCCTGTGGAAGGACTACTGGGACATGGGGGCGCTGGCCAACTTCGCCCCGCCCACCTGGATGGAGGACTTGATGACCTCTGATATGTCGTGGATGTTCGACGCGACCGGCCTGGTCTGAGGAGAGCCGATGTACGACCTGAAAATCACCGGTGGGACCGTCGTCGATGGAACGGGCGCCGACCGATTCCGCGCCGACATCGGCGTCAAGGACGGTCAGATCGTCGAAGTGCGCAGGCGAAACGGTGACGACGCGGGGCTGGAAGGGGATGCTGCGCAGACCCTCGATGCTGCGGGCCGCGTTGTGGCTCCCGGGTTCGTCGACATCCACACCCACTACGACGGGCAGGTCAGCTGGGACGCGCTGTTGGAGCCCTCGAGCCTGCACGGTGTCACCACCGTGGTCGGCGGGAACTGCGGGGTGGGATTCGCGCCCGTCACTCCCGGACGCGAACAGTGGCTCATCGAGCTGATGGAAGGCGTCGAGGACATTCCGGGGTCGGCCCTGGCCGAGGGCATCACCTGGCAGTGGGAGAGCTTCCCGGAGTACCTCGACGCGATCGAGAAACGCGATCTCGCCATCGATTTCGGCACCCAGATCGCGCACGGCGCGGTACGCGGCTACGCGATGGGTGATCGCGGGGCCCGCAATGAAGAAGCGACCCAAGACGACATTGCCACGATGGCCCGAATCGTTCGCGAGGCGATCGAGGCGGGGGCACTCGGCTTCTCGACGTCACGCACCGAAGGGCACCGCGCCGTCGACGGCGAGCCGGTGCCCGGTACCTACGCCGCTGAACAGGAGCTTTTCGGTCTGGGACGGGCAATGGCCGCGGGCGGCCGTGCGGTCTTCGAGGTGGCTCCCCAGGGCGCGGCCGGCGAGAGTCCAGCGGAGGCGTCGATGCGCGAACTCGACTGGATGACGAAGCTGGCGGCCGACATCGAACGGCCGGTGTCGTTCGCCATGGTCCAGTCGACCGGTATCCCGGATCTGTGGCGGGACCAGCTGGAGCGGGCCGGCAAGGCGCTGGAGAACGGGATCGAGGTCTACGCGCAGTTCGCGGCCCGACCGTTCGGGATGTTGTTCGGCTTCCCCGGCTACCACGCGTTCACGCACCGGCCCACCTTCCGAAAGCTGAAGGCCGAACTGGATCGCGACGAGTTGGCGCGGCGCCTGGCCGACCCCGCGGTGCGGTCGGCGATCCTGTCCGAGGACGACCTTCCGCCGCGGCCGCTTCCGTTGTTCGACGCCATGTTCGCGCTCATCCAGCACAGCGCCGACCGCATCTTCGCCATCGGCGACCCGCCCGATTACGAACCGACGCCCGAGCAGACGGTGGCCGCCATCGCCGAACGCCGAGGCGAGGATCCGCTGGCCACCATGTACGACCTGATGCTCGAATCGAATGCCTCGGCGCTGTTGATGTTGCCGTTCTACAACTATGCGGCGGGTAACCATGACGCCATCCACGACATGATGACGCACCCCGCCGCCATTTCCGGGCTGTCCGACGGCGGTGCCCACTGCGGGCTGATCTGCGATGCCTCGTATCCGACATTCCTGCTGACCCACTGGGCCCGCGACCGTCACCGCGGGCCGAAGTTCTCGCTGGAGTATGTGGTGCGCAAGCAGACCCTGGACACCGCAACGCTTTACGGGCTCTCCGACCGCGGCGTCATCGCTGTCGGCAAGAAGGCCGATCTCAACGTCATCGACATCGATGCGCTCACCCTCGAGTTGCCCCGGATGGCGTACGACCTGCCCGCGGGCGGCCGCAGGCTGATCCAGGGCGCCAAGGGTTACCACGCGACTGTCGTCAGCGGAGCCGTGACCCGGCGCAGCGGGGTCGACACCGGCGCAAGGCCGGGGCGGCTGATCCGGGGCGTGCGGTAGTCAGCCCAGCCGGTACACGCGGCGCGCATTCTCTCGGGCGATCAGGTCCACCACCCGGATGGCGTCCGCCTCGCTCCACTCGTCGGTGTCGACGAAACCTTGGAGCACAGCGCGAATCCCGCTGCGCCACAAACGCGCTCCGAGATAGTGCAGTTCGGCCGGGCCGAAGCCGTCCGACGAGTAGAGGATCTTCCGGAACGGCGCCATCTCCAACAGGCGGCCGATGAACGCCACCGACCGGGCGCCGAGGTAGTTGATCGCCAGCCCGCCGTCCAGGTACACGTTGTTGAAGGCCTGGGCCAGATAACCGGCCTCCCGTTCGTACGGATAACAGTGCAGCAGCATGATCGGGGTGTCACCGCTGGCTCGCAGAAAGTCCAGCAGGTACAGGGGATTCGCGGTGTGCAGGTCGCAGTCGCGGTCACCGAACCCAACGTGAAACTGCAGCGGCTTGCCAAGCCGCAGTGCCTGATGCAGGCCGAAGCGCAGCAACACCCGGTCGGTCAGCCGGGGATCCCCGCTGTCCCACCACCGCCGGGCGGCCTTGGCCACCTCGGAGGCCGAGGGTTCGGACAGGTCGCCGGCGAAGCCACCCCGGTAGGCCAGGACCGACTTGGTCGCCACCGCCGATTCGGCGCGCTGACGCAGGATCTGCTCGAAGGCCGTGGCGAAGTCACCCGGCGCGTGAACGGCCTCCTCGCCCACCGACTCCAGCCGGACGACCTCGTGCACCCGCCCGGCGGAGAGCCCTTCGAGCGCGGCGAGATCCGCTACCCCACTGGCGAATCCGGTGTCCACCAGCCAGTCGGAGACCTTCGCCGACGAGAGGAACAATCGGGCCAGATCGGGTTCGGGGTGGTCGCGCCGCCGGTTCCAATACGCGTCGGCGTCGGCGTGTCGCGACAGGCCCAGTAGCGGCGCGCAATGCGCCCGCACGGCGAAGCCGAGCTGGGTGTCGAAGGCCGAGTCGAAATCCCCGAGCCGGTCCACGTTGGCTTCGTTCAGAGCGTTCTCGAACCGGGCGCGGTCGGGCGGCGCCCGCCAGCAGCCGTGTACATGATGGTCGACCAGCGGCGCGTTCTCGATGTGCTCGGCCAGCGCGGACAAACTCATACGCTCCAGGCCAGGCGGAACTTCTCGGCGAGCTCGTCGGGGCTCAGGTCGGCGTAGTTCTCCTGCTCGTAGCGTCGAACCGCAACAACCGCGTCGACGGGCTGGTCACCGAGAATGCCGCGCAGCACCGAGGATTGGTCGAGCGCGTCGAGTGCGTCCTTCTGGCTTGACGACAGCAGCACAATTCCGGCCTGCTCGCGCTGTTGGTCGGTCAGCGTGGCCGGGTCCACCGTCGTCTCGGGTGGCAGCGCAAGCTTGCGCGCCATGCCGTCGAGCGCCAGCCCCAGAATCGCCGCGGACGCGAGGTACGGATTGGCCGACGGGTCGATCACCTTCACCTCGACGTTCGCGCCGCGCGGATTGCTCGGCCCACCGAGCAGGAATCGCACTGCGGCTTCGCGATTCTCGGTTCCCCAGCACACATGCGCCCCGGACCAATGCCCTGGCTGCATCCGCAGCCCCGACAGGATCGACCCGCACAGGATTCCCTGCGCATCGGGCAGACCCGTGAGCACTCCGGCCACCGCTGACTCGCCCTCGGGCGTCATTCCGTTGACACCCGATCCGCCGGAGAACAACGGAACCTCGCCCCTGGTCATCGAAAAGTGTTGATGAGAGCCGGATCCGACGCCGCCGGCAAACGGCACCGGCGAGAGGCTCACCCGCAGGCCATAGCGTCGGGCGACCCTGCCGATGATGATGCGCATCAGCACCAATTGGTCGGCCGCCGCGACGGGCGATAACGGCGCCAGCGAGATCTCGAATTGATTCATCCCGTACTCCGGGTGAATCTGCTCGATGGCGACACCGGAACTGGTCGCCGCGTCGGTGACGTCGTGTACGAAGCCTTCGAACTCCAACACCCCGGCCAGGCCGTATTGCGCCCACATGTGGGCGGGCAGCCTGCTGCCGTCCGGGCCGACGAGCACGAACTCCATCTCGTGACCCACCACCGTTGTGATGCCGGCATCGGCCAGCCTGTCCTCCACCTTCTGCAGCGCCCCCCGACTGCAGTACGGGTCCGGCGAGCCGTCCTGATTGAAGAAAGCGCCTGGGGCCCAAGCCAATCCGTCGCCGAGGATGTGCAGCGCGCTCAGATCGATTCGGACGCGCTGGTCCCCCACAACGCCGATCGCGGCGCCGAACACGATGCCCGCCTGGTCGATTGCGAAGACGTGCCAGACCGGGCTTGCGCCGAGTCCGGGATCGGCAAAGGCCCCCATCCGGCGCAGGGGCACGATCTTGGCGTGCGTGAGCCCGGCGGGGTTGACGACGGTGCCTATCAGGGTGGCGACCCCGTCGGCCTCGAGCTGGGCGATGGCCGCTGCGGCGAGGGGTTTGGCTGCCATAGCGCCATTCTGCGCGGCGGCGGCGCAAATCAAAGGGTGATCTTGCAGCTTTGGGCGATGTCGAGTGTCCGCAGCATCCGGCCCATGCCTAACCACATCGCGCACGACAGAGCCAGGTCGGTGAGCAGTTCGTCGTCGAACTGCTCACCGCAGCGCGCCCAGAAGTTCTCGTCGTCCCTCAGGCCGGTGTGATCACTCGCGAAGCGTTCGGCGAACTCAGCGGCAATGCGCTCCTGCGGGCTGTACCCCGGCCATGTCCGCCATTCGGCGGCGTGGTCGTAGAGGTCCTCGTCGACGCCCGCCGCGATGCCCTCCGAATCGCGGGTGTTCTGGCACACCACGCATTCGTTGTCGAGCGCGATGACCATCCGGGCCAGCTCGCGGACCCGCATCGGCAGTCGGTTCTTGTGGTAGACCGCGTTGGTGAAACCGGCCATCGCGACCCCGATGGCGGGGGACCTCACCGCCCAGGCGGCGGCGTCGTCGTCGGCGAAGGGTCCGATTCGGCTCATGGGCGAATCGTACGCTCGGGAGCCAAAAAGTGGAACACGTTCTAGAAACTCCGCCGAAACCCCAGCTAGATCATCCGCGTGCCGCAGCGAGCTCGGCCTTGTCGTCGTTCCAATCGCGCTGGACGAGCACGCGGTGAGCGATGCGTTCCAGCGCCGCCTCCACCTCGACGCGGTCCGGGCGCCCTTCGTACGAGGGCGACGTGGCCAGCTTGTCAACGATCCTGCTGACCAATGCCGCCGAGACGGCGTCGACCTGCTTGGCGCCGGCCTGGGTGAGCCAGAGCTGGTCGCCGGTGCGCAGCGCGTAACCGGCCTCCACCAGCCGAGTGAAGGTGGGCTCGAGGACCTCGCACGGCACCCGCAGCCGGTCGGCGATCTCGGTCAAGCGTGCCGACCCGAACACCTGGTTGTTGCGGTAGATCTGGAGCAGCGCCCATAGTCCGGCCACGTCCAGATCGCAGCCGGGCTTGCCCGCGATGCTGCGCAACCGGATCTCCGGCGAGTGACGCATCAGCCTGCCGATCGCCATCTCGAGCACCTTCTGCGGCGACTCGGTGCCGGGCATGCCGAACCCCTCGCCCAAGTCGACGGCGACGGCGTCCATCTCGCGCAGCGGAACCTCCTTGAGCAGCCACGCGACGACGAACCCGACCAGCGCCACCGGTGCCGCACAGAGGAACACCAGGTCGAGCGAGTCGGCGTAGGCGCCGACGATCGGGGCGGCGACGTCGTGGGGCAGGTGGTGCAGCACCTGCGGGGACCGCGCGGCGGCCGGTGGCGCCCCGCTGGCGGCCAGGGCGGGTCCGATCCGGTCCTTGAGGAAGTTCGTGAACAGGGAGCCGAAAATCGCTGCGCCGAAAGAACTTCCGATGGTCCGGAAGAATGTGACGCCGGATGTTGCGACGCCGAGGTCCTCAAAACTCGACGTGTTCTGGACGATCAGGATTAACACCTGCATGCACATCCCGATCCCGGTGCCGAGGATGAACAGATAGAACGACTGCACGATCATTGGCGTCGCGGCGTCCATCCGGGACAACAGCACAAAGCCAACGGCCATCACCGCCGTCCCGACGACGGGGAAGATCTTGTACCGGCCGGTGCGGCTGACGATGGCGCCGCTGCCCATGGAGGTCAGCAACAGTCCGGCCACCATCGGCAATGTCCGCAGGCCGGAAACCGTCGCCGACACCCCGTCGACGAACTGCATGAAGGTGGGCAGGAACGTCAACGCGCCAAGCATCGCGAAACCGACGATGAACGACAACGCGCAGCACACCGCGAACACCGGGCTGCGGAACAGCCGGATCGGCAGGATCGGTTCTGCCACAACGCTTTCCACCCAGACGAACACGGCCAGCGCCATCGCGGAAGCGATGAACAACCCGATGATGACCGGGGAACTCCATGCGTATGTCCCGCCGCCCCAGCTGGTTGCCAGGGTGAGACCGGCGGCGCCGAGCCCGACGAACACGATGCCGGCGTAATCGATGGCCGGACGCCCGCCCCTGCCGAGCGCCGGAATCGCGGCGGCCGCCACCACCAACACCACGATTGCCACCGGCACGTTGATCCAGAACGCCCAGCGCCAACTCAGATGGTCGGTGAAGAAGCCGCCCAGCAGCGGACCGACGACCGTCGTCACTCCGAAGACCGCCCCCAGCGCGCCTTGATAGCGACCGCGATCCCGCAGCGGGATGACCTCGCCGATCAGCGCCGTCGCCGTGACCATGATGGCGCCGCCGCCAAGGCCCTGAAGCGCGCGCGAGGCCACCAGCATCCCCATCGACCCCGCCGTCCCACACAGCACCGAGCCGGTAAGGAAGAACAACACCGCGACGCCGAAAACGGCCTTGCGGCCGAACAGGTCGCCGAGCTTCCCGACGATGGCCGTGGCAATCGTCGACGCGAGCAGATAGCTCGTCACGACCCAGGACTGGTGGCCGGCGCC
>DATARY010000137.1:0-4690 GCA_036263935.1 Mycobacterium sp. | reverse complement strand
CCTTTTATCGCGATCGGGACGCCGGCCAGCGGTACCTCCGCGAAGTCCGGACGTTCTCTGAGTGCCCGCGCCTCGACCACGGCTTCCTCTGTGCGCACACGTCGGAACGCGCCGATAGCCCCGTCGCCAGACAAGATCCTTGCCAGCGCACACTCGGCGACGGCAACGGGATCGAGCTCACCTGCACGCACAGCAGCGGCCAGATCGGTGGCCGTCAACACGAAACTACCTGGTTCATCTGGTCGTTCATCGTGACGCCCTACCGCCGCTATTCGGCGAGCGATGTCCGCTCTGCACCAAGCTGCTGCTGATTGCGACGAACGCGTTCGGCGAAATCGCCTGCACGGACGATTGCTTCGTCGGGACTGGTCTTCATATTCTCTTCTCTTTCCGATGAGTTGGCGGCAGCTGTTCTCTCAGCCGAAGCGGCTGGGAGAGTTCAGCTTTGGCGTGGGCGTCCGCTTTGGGCACCAAAGGTCCGCTAAAAGACACGATTGCCTCTCCGTGATATCAGTTGGTGTGTGAGGGCTTTGGGTGCCGAAGATGATGCATCTTCCGGATTCGCGGTCAACTTCGTTCGTGCGACACATCCGACGCTAGAAGGCACCGCCGTTACCCGCGACAAATCTTCCACCCAGTGGAATCCCCCAGAATCGTGGCCACTCGCGGCGTACGTTGGCGAGGGTGACGAGTCCCGGAACATTCGGCCCGTTCGACAGGCTCTACCGCCGAGAGCCCGCCTATGACGGCGGTCCCAAACCTGCCGAGATCCCTTGGGATGTTCATCAAGCGCAGCCCCAACTGATGGAACTCGAGGCGCTCGGCGGCATCGCTGGCGAGGTGCTCGACATCGGCTGCGGGCAGGGTGACAACTCGATCTTCCTGGCATCGCGCGGATACTCGGTGACCGGACTCGATGGTTCCCCGGCGGCCATCGAGAAGGCCCGCAGCCGGGCGGCCGAGGCCGGAGTGGCGGTGAGCTTCGGAGTCGCCGACGCCACCAACCTCACCGGCTACGACGGGCGGTTCGACACCGTGATCGACAGCGCCCTATATCACTGCCTCGACGATGACGGCCGGTTGGCCTACGCCGCGTGCCTGCATCGCGCAACGCGTCCCGGCGCGCGCTGGCACCTGTACTGTTTCTCCGATGGCAACATCAACGGCATGACCGCGCCGATGGCGGCCATGCCGGAGGTGGTCGACGTCGTGCTGCGTGGGATCGGAGCCATCGAGCAGAACGTTTGCGACACTCTCGCCACCACCGGCTGGCGAATCAATTTCCTCGGCCCGACGACCTATCTGGGCAACGCCAGCGCGTTCACTCGCGACCTGAACGAGGTGCCCGACCAGCTGCGCCAGCAGCTCTCACCCCAGACAGTGGATCAGATCCGCGGCTTCAGCGATCGGTTCTCCAGCATCGCGAAGCTGATCGACGACGACCACGTGTACCTTCCGTTCACCGTCGTGCACGCCGAGCGCGTCGATTAGCCACACCACCTCAAGACCGCTAACCTCTGCCGTGTCAACTGTTTACCCGCCAAAGCTTTCCGATCATTGCCCGCTTCCAGCTCGTCAATGTCGCGCAGTGGCTCGCAGCTTGTTGAGCCCCAGAAGGATCGTGGCCAACGGGATCCTCGCGGCTAGACCATTGCGTAGGCTTGGCTGCAGCGTGCTCATGTTGGCCACGACGATCTAGCGCAGTCCGTGGTCGCGCCACTGCACTGCTTGGTCGATGACGTCGTCGGGTGTCCCGGTCAAGAAGGCTTCTTTCATCAGTGACACCGGAACTTGCGCGGTGTAGGAGAGCACCGTCTGCTCGTCGATGGTTTGGGGAATCAGATCCTGCGCGCCGGAGAAGGCTTCTCCGAGCGGATGCTGTACGCCGTGGCGAGCCCAGAACTCCGCAGAAGCGTTGAGCGCGAACGATTTCGCGATGTCGGAGTCCCGGGCTTCGGCGACGTCGTCGCGGGTGCGGCCGGTGATCACGAACAGCATGACGGCGGGGGTGTCGCGCCCACGCCCACGCCGTCACCGCTGATATCCATCAACCGCACATGTCGTCGCCGGGACATTCAGTCGCGGATGAAGCCTTTGTTGCGCATGAGGAAGTCGGCGAGGTAGCCGTCGTGAGGGATTTCAGGTGTCATTTCGTAGGTGGGGTGATGCCCGCTGTAGACGTTGGTGACGGTGGGCTCGTTGACCAGGTCGTCGATCAGGTCTTCGTCGGTGGTGATGGCGTTGAGCACCAGCGAGTGCCGCAGCGGTTCGATCCCGTCGGTGGGTGACCAGGGTGAGACCCACACGCAGGGGAAGGCCAGCTCGATGTTGAGCTTCGCGGTATCGGGCTTGGCCAACAGGTGCACCGCCGGGCGCAGCGCGGCGTATCCGTCGCCGAGGTCGGCGACCACCTGATCGGCACCGAGCACCGGCGTGGTACCCGCGGCCTTGGCTGCTAGATACGTTGCTAATGCCAGCGCCTTGTCGATCGGCTGAGTGGGCAGGATCGCCCGTTCATCGGAGTTGGGCAGCGGGGTAATCGTCGACAGCCGCTCGGCGATGGCCCGCGCCAGCGGGGCGGGGTCGCCCTCATACAGCACGGCGGTGGTGTTGACGCACGCCATGCCGCCCAGGTTGGCAATCGAGTCGACGATGACGTCGAGGTAGTCGCGCCAGTCCTGTTCGGCAGTGATCAGGATCTTCGACCGACCGGGTCCGTTGGGAAATACCGTTGGATCGTGGGCGTATTTGTCCACCACGTCTTGGCCGCCATAGACCATGGCCAAATCGGCGGCCCGGATGATCTCGTCGGCCCCGGCGTAATCGGTCGGCAGATACACCACGTCCTCGTTGCGGAACCCCGCCTCGCGCAGCGCCTGGATGAGCCGGTGTCCGGTGAACGGTTCCCGGCGCGACGGGCGGATCGCCACCCGATACCCCAAAGCGAGGGCCTGCAACCACAATGCGTGAATGCCCGGGGTGTTGCCGGACGCGTGCACGGCGAACACCGCTCCGCGACGCGCCCACACCGCACTTCCGGTGCGGGTACGCTCCTCGCGCCACTCAATGGCAGCGCCCGCGGGCTGGGCCGGCCGTACTGAATCGAATGCCGTGGTGAGCGCATCGGCCACCCCCTGGGCGCCCGCGCGAGTGACGGCGATCGGCAGCCCTGACACCCGGCTAGCCAGCTGAACGTAGTGGTCGAAAGTGAGGCCGGCGATCACCGAGTTGGCAAATATCTCAGCGGTTTTGGCCAGCGCGGCCTCGCGCTGCGCGACCGGTAGAGGACGCACCTTGCGCTGCGCGCCGATGGTGCGGGTCACATACAACGGGGGGACAATGCTGAGCTCGGCCACCGGCACGCCGGCGGTGTCGGTGATCACCTCGCGGTTGCGCGTCCGGTATTCACCCGCCGGCCCGAGCGCGACGATGGCAACCAGATCTTCTGTGCCGGTTGATGTCTGAGGAAGCGTGGTGGTCATAATCAGTACACCCCTTCTATGACGGCCTCGCCGCCGAACGTCTCGACCGGCTTGACCTCACTGACCGAATCGCCCACCTGACCGTCGGGGCCCGGCACCCGCATCGCGGTGTCGCGTTCCAGGTTGTTGGGCAAAAACATGTTCTTGCTGATGTGGTTCATCACCACCTGGCCGCGCTCGCCATAGGGCACCGGGTGGCCAGTCTCCGGATCGATCACCGAAAAAGTGATGAATGGACTCTGGGCGTCGTGAATGACAGGGTCGTCCTCAGACAGCCCCTCACGGATCTGCGCGCAACCCAGGATCATCGTGCTGCCGTAGATGTTGCACACTTTCGCCCTCGGAAAGATTTCTCGCAATATCCCGCGGGTGTCCTCATCGAAATGTGCCCCGCCGCCTTGGATGCGGAGAACCTTGTCGTTGATCACGTCGACCAGGTCGTCGTCGCGGGCGATCGCCTGCAGCAGCGGTGGCGTCGTCGTGAGGACGGTGATGTCCTGGGTGCGCAGGATGTAGCCGGCCTGCTCGAGAATGTGATCGACGTAGGCGGCGGCCTCATCCACCGCACCGCGGGCGACCAGCTTCTTCACCCACCGCGGATCCAGGTCGATGGTGAACAGCACCGAATTCAGCAGCGCCGCAACCCGCCGCTGCATCTGCCCGAACAGGTGCGGACCCGAGGGCCCGACCATCAGCAGCCCGCTGTCACGAAGACCCGGCTGCTCGAGAAGGTCAGCGGCATACCACGTCGTGAATTGTTCCTCCCAGTCGGGCATCAAGATCGCCCGCTTGGGTGCGCCGGTGGTACCACCGCTCTCGTAAACAGCCGGAACGGGCGGGTTGGGTCCATACCCGGCCGGCACCAGGTCACGAACATCGACGTCGCGCAGCTCGTCCACGATGTTGGGGAACAGCGACAGATCCTCGAAGGTCTTGACGTCGGTCAGGGGGTTGAAGTCGAGCATTTCGGCGCGCTTGAGCCAATACCGCGATCCGGTATCCGGCCCGAAATGCCACTGTAAAACGGCCTGCAGGTAGGCCTGCGGATCGTCGATAGGCTCGATCCGGGGCAAGTCGATCAGAGAAAAGTCGCCCCCAGCATCGACTTCGGTATCGCGTCCAATCATCACTAGATCAGCCTTTCTTGTGGGACGTCAGAGCGCGTGCTGGGCCTGGAGGACCTCGGCTGCTCGTTCGCCGATGATGAC
>DATARY010000197.1:0-19652 GCA_036263935.1 Mycobacterium sp. | reverse complement strand
GATCAGCAGAATGGGGATGGTCAGGTCGATCGCGGCTTGCTCGAGCTTCTCCACCCGGACGAACGGGTCGTCCATGGGCGCGGTGAGAAACTTCGGGTCCCAGTGCCAGTACCAGCGGCCGTCACGTCGGCGCAGGTTCTTCTTCAGGCCCTCCGGGCTGCGCGGCTTGGTCCGGTGCGGCAGATACGCCGCCACCGCGTCGGCCGCCTCTTCGAGCGAGTCGAAGCCGTGCACGTGGCTGAACATGAAGTCGCGAATGCGCGCGCTGCCGTCCTTCTCGTACCGCGGTACCACGTCGACGAGCACCAGCTTGGTCACTTTCTCCGGCCCAGCGGCGTCGGCGACGAGGATGCCCGTCATTCCGCCCATGCTGGCCCCGATCAACATCACCGGCCGGCCGATCTGGTCTATCACCCGCAGGGTGTCCTCGCACAGCATGTCCACGGTGTAGTTCGCGTCGGGTGCCCGGTCACTGTCGCCGTGGCCGCGGCTGTCCAGCGCGACGACGTGAAAGCCCTCGTCGGCGAGGATCTGCCCGGTGTTCTTCCACGAAAACCGGTTTTGCCCGCCGCCGTGCAGCATCAAAACCGACGGCCGCGAGGGCCCGTCACGGTTCCATTCGTCGGCGACCAGCGTGAGGTCCTCGGCACCGCGGAACTTCACGGTCTGCGGTTCGCGGTACGTAGTGCTCACGGACGTCCTCTCGGCTGGCCCCCGGAGCCTCACGTTACCGAGAGGACAATTTGCGCCGATCTTCGGCCCGAGCGGTCGGTGGCGTCCCTACAATCGGCGATCGTGCAGCCTGACACAGCGAACGAGACCGACCGCGGCTGCATCATCGAGGCGGCATACAGTTGCCTGTCGGAGCCTCACAGCGGGGCCGTCTCCGTCGCTGCCATCCTGCAGCGCGCGCGGGTATCCACCCGCGCGTTCTACCGACACTTCGAGTCCAAGGACGAACTGTTCCTGGCCATGCTGCGTGAGGAGACCGACGCGCTGGCCCAACGGCTGGACCGTCTCGCCGACGAAGCGATCGGCGGTCCCACCGACCAACTCAAGGCTTGGATCGACGAGATGTTCGGGGTGATCCACGACGAACAGGTGCGGATGCACCTCACTGTGGTCGACTCCGATGAGGTCCGGGCCGCCAAGGGCTACCGGGAAACCCGTGAGCGCGCGCACGTCGACCGCGAGCGCTCGCTGGTCCAGATTCTGCGGCGCGGCCTCGACGACGGCTCGTTTCCGCTGGCCGATCCCGAGCGCGACGCCGTCGCCATCAGCGCCGTGGTGAGCCGGGTGATGATCACGCAAACGTCTGACGACGCATTCGAGGTGCGGCAGTCGATGAACCGGGTGTTGGACTTCGCTCTCCGCGCCATTGGCGTTGACCGTGGACCCGCGATGAATTCCTGATGTCGCGGCGGTCTCCATTGGAGATCCGCCGTCAACGAGAGGAACAGCGATGCCGTCGATCACGCCATCCCTGTGGTTCGACAACAACCTTGAGGAAGCCGCCCGGTTCTACACGTCGGTCTTCCCGAATTCGTCGATCGAGCAACTCAACCGCTACACCGAGGCGGGCCCCGGCACGCCTGGAGATGTGGTTTCCGGTGTGTTCGTTCTGGACGGCAAACGCTTTTTCGGGATCAACGGCGGACCTAGCTTCGCGTTCACCGAGGCGGTGTCTTTCCTGGTCAACTGCAAGGACCAGGAGGAGATCGAGTACTACTGGAACCGGCTGGTCGACGGCGGCGAAGAGTCACAGTGTGGCTGGCTCAAGGACCGGTTCGGGCTGAGCTGGCAGATCGTGCCCGACCGGCTCTTCGAGCTGCTCAACGACCCGGACCCGGCCCGCGCTACGGCCGCGACCAAGGCGATGCTCGGCATGCGCAAGATCGTCATCGCCGAGTTGGAGGACGCGGTCCGCGGTGCGTGACGGTCAGCTCGTCAGCCGGTCGATGATTTCGATGGTGGCATCGGTGATCGGGCCGACGTCGGCCTCGTCCTCGCACATGATCACCATCGTTGACGCCTCGGCCATGACTGCCGTCAGGGTTCGCGTGAGTAGTTGACCACGCGGTGAGGCGTCCAGCTCGAGGACCGATGTCCAGCGCCGGAAGCCCCTCAGCATGCTGCTCCGCCGGATCGCGTCGAAACCGGCGGGGGTGTCGCCGGAGACCAGCAACATCGCGGCGCGACGATGTGCCCGCATCGCATTGAGATAGGACCTGGCATTCGCCTCGAAGGTGTGCAGCCGGTCGACTTCGCCCGCCTCGTCGGTGGCGGCTTCGATGCACCGGTCGATGTCGGCGCCCAACCGTTCGAAGATAGACAGGAACAGCTCTTTCTTACCGCCGAAGTGGTGGTAGATGCTGCCGATGCTGGCGCCGGAGTGATCGACGATGTCGGCCATCGTGGCGGCGGTGAAGCCCCGCGCGGCGAAGACGTCGGTGGCCGCATCGAGGATGCGTTGTTGGGTCGCATCGGTCTTCGCCCAGCGCCTCGCCGCCGCAGTCATGCAAACAAGTTAATGACATTCTGCCGAACGTGGAACGCAATTCTAGAAACGCAGCGCGTCGATTACTGTTTTGCTGACGCGGGTGATGGATGCCCGTCACCACGGTGGGGGTTCGTATTGCCCGGCCAGAAAACCGTGTTGTACGGTTCTGCGGCGTCCTCCCGTGCAACACTCACAACTTGCGAGCACGCGTTGTTCGTCGGAGGGATCGGCGACCTATGGCGGTCAGGAAAACGCGAGGGAGGGCGCACTAGTGGTCGCCTCCAACACAATCGTCAAGCCTGTGCGCGCGTTCGGTGGCTTCTACGCGATGGCGCTCGACACGTTCGTGTTGATGTTCAAACCACCCTTCGCGTGGCGCGAATTCATTTCGCAGGCTTGGTTTGTCGCGCGCGTTTCGCTTGTACCGACGCTGATGCTGACGATTCCCTACACGGTGTTGCTGACCTTCATCGAGAACATCCTGTTGACCGAGATCGGTGCCGCGGACTTTTCGGGCACTGGCGCCGCGCTTGGCACAGTGCGGCAGATCGGCCCGATCGTTACGGTGTTGGTGGTTGCCGGTGCAGGCGCCACAGCCATGTGCGCCGATCTCGGAGCGCGGACGATTCGTGAGGAGCTCGACGCGCTGCGTGTGATGGGCGTCAATCCCATTCAGGCACTTGTGGTTCCCCGTGTGCTGGCCGCCACCACGGTGTCGCTGGCGTTGGCCGCCACGGTGATCCTCGTCGGCCTCTCGGGCGCGTACTTCTTTTGCGTTTATATCCAGCATGTTTCCCCGGGGGCCTTCGCCGCGGGATTGACCCTGCTCATCGGCGCGGCCGACGTGGTGATCGCGTTGGTGAAGGCGGCGCTGTTCGGACTGTCGGCGGGACTGATCGCCTGCTACAAGGGCATCTCGGTGGGCGGCGGTCCGGCCGGTGTCGGTATCGCGGTGAATGAGACCGTTGTGTTCACCTTCATGGCGTTGTTCGCGATCAACATCGTCGCAACCGCCGTCGCGATCAAGGTGACGATGTGACGGTCTCGACACCTCACTCCCAGTTCCCGTGGCTCAAAAGCTGGTTCCGCGGCGTAGCTGACCCCTGGAACCGCATCGGGCGGCAAACGAAGTTCTACGGCAAGACGCTGACGTCGATCCATTACAGCGTCACGGTTAGGGGCTATCGTGTCGAATTCATTCGGCTGGTGGCACAGATGGGCCTCGGCGCGGGCGCGCTCGTGATCATCGGAGGTACGGTCGCGATCGTCGGCTTTCTGACCGTCACCACCGGCGCCCTCGTGGCGGTGCAGGGCTATAGCGACTTCTCTGAAATCGGCGTCCAGGCCCTGACCGGATTCGCCTCGGCCTTCTTCAACGTCCGGCTGATCGCACCGGCCACCACCGCCATCGCGCTATCCGCAACCATCGGTGCCGGCGCCACCGCGCAACTCGGCGCCATGCGGATCAACGAGGAGATCGACGCGCTAGAGGTGATGGGTATTCGCAGCGTCGCTTACCTGGCCTCCACTCGGGTGTTTGCGGGTCTGCTCGTCGTGATCCCGTTGTATTGCGTGGGGATCCTGGCGTCGTTCTGGGCGGCGCGATTCGGCACCACCATCCTCTATGGACAATCGACGGGCGTCTACGACCACTACTTCAAGACATTCCTGAATCCGACCGATCTCGTCTGGTCCTTCGTACAGAGCGTGGTGCTCGCGATTGTCATCATGCTGATACACACGTACTACGGCTACACGGCGAGCGGCGGGCCGGCCGGGGTTGGCGAGGCCGTCGGGCGCGCCGTGCGTACTTCGCTGATCTTCTCGGCGTTCGTCCTCGTGATGATCTCGCTGGCCGTCTACGGTCAGTCGGGCAACTTCCATCTGGCGAGTTAGTGCCGTGGACGACAGAGACGGAGGCCTGCATCCGGCGTGGTGGACGCTGATTCTGCTGGTGGTGTTCGGCGTCTTGATCTGGCTGACTTACGCACTGTTCGTCGGCACCCTGAGGTCTGTCGTGCCGGTCACGCTGACCTCCGACCGCGCGGGTCTGGTGATGGAGACCAACGCCAAAGTCGAATTGCGCGGCGTGCAGGTCGGTCGGGTATCGGCAATCAGCGGCGGCGGTGCAGGCAGAGCGGCGGTGTCCTTGAAACTCGACATCGACTCGGACAAGGTCAAGTACATCCCGGCGAACGTCGAGGCCCAGATCAAGGCCACTACGGTGTTCGGCGCCAAGTTCGTCGAGCTGGTCTACCCCGGCGACCCCAGGGGGCAGTTGCAGGCCGGTCAGGTCATCCGGTCTCGGAACGTCACTGCCGAGGTCAACACGGTGTTCCAGAACGTTGTTGCCGTGCTGGAAAAAATCGACACGGCCAAACTCAACAGCACGCTGTCGGCGCTGGCCGAAGGTGTCCGCGGCCAAGGGGAGCGGATTGGTCAGGCCACCACAGACGCCAATCAGGTTCTGCTCCAGCTCAACCCGCGCAGCGATACGATCCGCGCTGATTGGCGGGCGCTCAAGGGCTTCAACGACGCGTATAGCGGTGCGGCGCAGGACATTCTGGCCGTCCTGAATGCGGCCAGCGCAACAAGTACGACCATCACCCGTCACGCCAAGCAGCTGGATGCGTTGCTGCTGGCCACCATTGGGCTGTCCAACAGCGGTATCAGCCTGCTCGCGCCGAGCCAGGCCAATTTGATCAAGGCCATCAACGTGCTCGAGCCGACGACGAACCTGCTCTACAAGTACAACCCTGAGTACACGTGTCTGCTGATGGGCGCGAAGACCTTGCTCGACGTCGGTGGCTACGATGCGCCCGGTGGCAACGGGCGAACACTGGTGCTGGACACCGCCCTGTCATGGGGAGATGACCCATACCGGTACCCGGACAATCTGCCGATCGTCGGTGCCAAGGGTGGGCCGGGCGGCAAACCGGGGTGCGGCTCGCTGCCCGACGTGGCCCAGAACTGGCCGGTGCGCAACCTCGTCACGAACACGGGTTTCGGAACCGGGATCGACTGGCGGCCCAACCCGGGCATCGGTTTCCCGGGCTGGGCAAACTACTTCCCAGTCACCCGCGCGGTGCCCGAACCGCCGAGCATCCGTAACCTCTTCGGCGGGCCCGCAATAGGGCCGATCCCGTATCCGGGCGCCCCCGCCTACGGGGCCGACCTGTATGCCCCGGACGGCACTCCGCTATGGCCGGGGTTGCCGCCGGCGCCGCCGCCGATGGCGCCAAGGGATTCCGGCCCGACGCCGGGCTCGGAGCCGTTCGTGGTTCCTGCGCCCGCGCAGATGCAGCCGACGCCGCTGCCGCCAGTACCACTGCCGGAGCAGGCGGCGCCGTCACCATGAGAGGTAACCAGCAATGCCAGGTATGACAGCCAAGATTCGACACGACGCAGTGCGTCTTGGCGTGTTCTTGGCTGTCTGCCTGATCGGCGTTTTCGGACTCTTCGCGGTCTTCGGGCAATTGCGTTTCGGAGTGGAAACCAACGGTTACCGGGCCGAGTTCACCAATGTGACCGGGCTGAAGGGGGGTGACTTCGTCCGCATCGCCGGTGTCGAGGTCGGCCAGGTCAAAAAGGTTGCGATCCAACCCGACACCACGGCGCAGGTCGACTTCACCACTGACCGGTCCGTGGTCCTGACCGAGGGCAGCAGGGCTGTCATCCGCTATAAGGACCTGATCGGCGGCCGCTACCTGGCACTGGAGGAAGGCGCCGGCAGCACCAAGAAGCTCCAGCCCGGTGGCACGATTCCTCTGGCCCGTACTTCGCCCGCGCTGGACTTGGACGCGTTGATCGGTGGCTTCCGGCCGCTGTTTCGCGCGCTGGATCCGGAGCAGCTGAATGCGTTGTCCGGCCAGTTGATTCAAGCCCTTCAGGGGCAAGGCGGGACGATCAATTCATTCCTTGCCCAGACCGCGGCGTTGACGAACACGCTGGCGGACCGGGATCAGTTGATCGGTCAGGTGATCGTCAACCTCAACGTCGTGCTGGGATCGCTCGGTGATCAAAGTGACCAATTCGCAAAGGCAGTCGACGCGCTGGCCGAACTGGTCAAGACCCTCGAGTCGCGCAAGCAGGACATCAGCAATGGCCTGGCCTACACCAACGCCGCCGCCGCAAGCATCACGGACTTACTGGCACAAGCTCGTCCGCCCTTTGCGAAGACAATCCACGAAACCGATCGCGCCGCCGGCATCGTGGTGGCCGACCACGACTATTTCGACAATCTTCTGAACACTCTACCGGACGCGTATCAAGCGCTTGCGCGGCAAGGCATTTACGGCGACTTCTTCAGCTTCTACCTGTGTGACGTCGTGCTGAAGCTCAACGGGAAGGGCGGCCAGCCGGTGTACGTCAAGGTCGCGGGCCAGCCCACCGGGAGGTGCGCGCCGAGGTGAAGTCCTTCTCTGAACGCAACTTGCTTGTCATCGGTGTCATCGGGCTGCTGGTTACCCTGGCGATCATCGTCGGCGCGGTGCAATATGACAAGCTGCCCTTCTTCCAGGGTAAGGAGTACTCGGCCTACTTCGCCGAGGCGGGCGGGCTGACGACCGACGACGGTGTGCAGGTTTCGGGTTTCAAGGTGGGCCAGGTCAAGTCCATCGAGCTCGACGGGCCGAGAGTGCTGATCAAATTCACCGTCGACAGGAAGATCCGCCTCGGTGATCGCAGCGAGGCGGCAATCAAGACCAAGGGCCTGCTGGGCACGAAGATGCTCGAGGTCACCTCCCGGGGTGGTGGCCAGCAAGAGGGCACGATCCCACTTGATCGGACCAGATCGCCGTATCAACTGCCGGATGCGCTCGGCGAGCTGGCGACCACCATCAGCGGCCTGAACACCAATCAATTGTCGGATTCGTTGAGGGTGTTGTCGGAGACGTTTGCCGACACCCCGCCGCAGCTCAAGATCGCGGTCGAGGGTGTGGCCCGGTTCTCCCAAACACTCGATGAGCGCGATGCGCAGCTGCGTGGCCTTCTCACCAATGCCAACAAGGCCACAACCGTGCTAGCCGAGCGCAGCAACCAGGTGGTCAACATCATTGCCAAAACCAACGCACTGTTGGTCGAGCTCGAAAGCCAAAGCGCCGCATTGGATCAGATCTCCGGGAACATCTCGGCGCTGTCTCAGCAGCTGCAAGGTTTCATCGCCGAGAACCGCGACACGATGAGGCCGGCGCTCGACAAGCTCAACGGCGTGCTGACGATGCTCGATAACCGCAAGGAACGTTTGCAGAAGTCGCTCAAACTGCTCAATCAGTATTCGATGTCGCTGGGTGAGTCGGTGTCAACCGGCCCGTTCTTCAAGACCTACGTCGCCAACCTGCTGCCGGGACAATTCGTGCAGCCGTTCATCGACGCCGCATTCTCCGACCTCGGTCTGGACCCCAGCGTGCTGCTGCCGTCTCAGCGCTCCGACCCGCAGGTCGGCCAGCCGGGGACACCCGCGCTGCCGGTGCCCTACCCGAGGACCGGCCAGGGCGGCGAGCCGCATCTGACCCTGCCCGACGCCATCACCGGCAACCCGGGCGACCGTCCGTGCGGTTTGCCCGGCTTGCCGTTGCCCGGCCCTGGGTGCTACCCCTACCGCGAGCCGCCGCCGGCGCCGCCGCCCGGCGGTCCGCCGCCGGGGCCTCCCGCGCTGCCGCCGCCAGGATTCGAGTCCACACCGCAGCCCACGCCGAGTCCTGTGTTGGTGCCGGCGCCTGGTGAGGTGCCGCAGCCCGGAGCCGGGGAGGCCGGGCGGTGAAGCGCATTCGGCGGAGATGGGTGGCCATTGCCCTCGTGGTGCTGTTGGCGGCCGGCGTTGTGGTGCTGCTTCGCACCACAGAAACCATCAACCGGACGAATGTCGTCGCATACTTTGAGAACAGCAACGGCATCTACGCCGGTGATGACGTACGGATTCTGGGTGTGAACGTCGGCAAGATCACCGCAATCGAGCCGCAACCCGAACGCGTCAAGATCTCCTTCTGGTACGACAGCAAGTACAAGGTGCCGGCCGACGCCAAGGCCGCGATCCTGTCGCCGACGCTGGTGACCTCACGCGCCATTCAGCTCACCCCCGCCTACACCGGTGGGCCGGTGATGAAAGACGACTCGGTCATCCCGAGGGACCGCACCGCCGTTCCCGTCGAGTGGGACCAGGTCCGTACCCAATTGGAGAAGCTGGCCGACACTCTGCAACCCACCGAGCCCGGCGGCGTGAGCCCGCTGGGATCGGTCATCAACACCACTGCCGAGAATCTTCACGGCGAGGGCGCAAATATCCGCGACACCGTGATCGAGCTGTCCCAAGCCTTTTCGGCGCTCGGCGACCACAGCACCGACATCTTCTCCACCGTCAAGAATTTGGCGATCCTGGTGTCCGCGCTGCAGGACAGCACCAACCTGATGCGCCAGCTGAATCAGAACCTGGCCACGGTGACCGGGCTACTTGCCAACAACCCGAACGAAGTCGCAAACGCCGTGCGCGATCTCAACGCCGTGGTCGGCGAGGTTCAGAAGTTTGTGGCAGACAATCGTGAATCTCTCGGCACCACATCGGACAAGTTGGCCGGGGTGACCCAGGCGCTGACCGACAGCCTGGACGACGTCAAGCAGTTCCTGCACGGCGCGCCCACCACATTTCAGAACTACGTCAACATCTGGCAGCCTGCCCAGGGTGCCATCAGCGCCGTGCCGGTGATCAACAACTTCGCCAACCCGATCCAATTCCTGTGCGGCGCTGTTCAGGCGGCGTCACGGCTGGGCGCGGAGCAGTCGGCGAAGCTGTGCGTGCAGTACCTTGCGCCGATCATCAAGAACCGCCAGTACAACTTCCCGCCCATCGGCCAGAACCTCTTCGTCGGTGCCACGACACGGCCGAACGAGCTGACCTACAGCGAGGATTGGCTGCGCCCGGACTATATTCCGCCACAACCGCCGCCGGGTGCAGCCCCCGTAGCGGCTCAGGCGCCGGCGCCCGGCGGGCCGCCACTCGCTGCAGAGGCTCCCATTGCGACCAACCCGGCCGAGGGCCTGACCGGGATGATGGTGCCGCCAGGAGTCGGACCATGATGCGGGGCAAGCGGATACGCGTCGCAGCGGGCATGCTTGTGCTCGCCCTGACCGCGTCCGCCTGCGCAGGCTGGCGTGGGCTCAACTCGGTTCCGCTGCCGGGCGTTCAAGGCGCAGGCCCGGGCGCTTTCACCATCCAGGCACAGATGCCCGACGTGGACAACATCGAGCCGAATTCCCGTGTCCGGGTCGGCGACGTGAATGTCGGCACCGTCAAGAAGATCGAGCGTCAGGGCTGGCATGCGCTGGTGACGATGGAGCTCAACGCTGACGTCGAACTGCCCGCCAACGCCACTGCCAAGCTCGGCCAAACCAGCCTCCTCGGCTCAGAGCACATCGAGCTGGCGCCGCCGACCGACGCCCCGCCCGAAGGCAAGCTGCACGAGGATTCCGTCATCCCATTGTCCTCATCTGGGAAATATCCGACCACCGAGCAGGCGCTGGCCGCAGTTGCATTGCTGCTCAACGGCGGTGGGATCGGTAATATTCAGGACATCACCGAGGCATTGAGCACGGCCTTCGCCGGCCGGGAAAACGACTTGCGCAGCCTGATCCAGCAGCTCGACAAGGCCATCGGCTACCTCAACGACCAAAAAGGTGACATCATCGCCGCGAACGAGAGCATCAACACCCTGATCGGTCAATTTGCCGCACAAAAGCCGGTGATAGACAAGGCATTACGGACGATTCCTGACGCGCTGGCGGTGCTGAAGGATCAGCGTGACAACCTGTCGGACGCGCTGGCGCAGCTCGGCAGGTTCAGCGCGTTGGCCGCGGACTCGGTCAACCAGACCAAGGACGCTCTTGTCCAAGAGCTCAAAGACCTTGGGCCGGTTCTGGAATCGCTCGCCAACGCCGGACCCGCCCTCACCCGCGCGCTGAGCTTCCTGCCCACCTTCCCGTTCCCCAAGGAAACGCTCACCAACTGGATGCGCGGTGACTACGCGAACCTCACGCTGATCGTCGACCTGACACTGAGCCGCATCGATACCGGATTCTTCACCGGAACGCGGTGGGAATGCCATCTCACCTGGTTGGAGCTGCAGTGGGGGCGCACCATCGGCCAATTCCCCAGCCCGTGCATCGCGGGCGGCCCGGGTACCCTGGGCAACCCGTTGATCGCCCCGTATCGCTGGGACCAGGGGCCGTGATATGCGTCTGACTCGACAGATCCTCATCCAAATCGCGATCTTCGCTGTGGTGGCGACCACGGCCCTCGTGATCATGGTGTTCGGGTACATGCGGGTGCCCGAGTTAATGGGCTTCGGGCAGTATCGGGTGACCGTCGAACTGCCCGAGACGGGCGGGCTGTATCCCAGGAGCAACGTCACCTACCGCGGCGTCGAGGTGGGCATTGTCAAGAGCGTTTCGCTGACCCATACCGGCGTCGACGCGGTGCTGTCGCTGAACTCAGACACCCAGATCCCTGCCGATGTCGACGCCGAGGTACACAGTGTGTCCTCCGTCGGCGAGCAGTACGTGCAGCTGATTCCGCGCAGCGTCGGTGGTCCGGTGTTGAAAAACGGCGACGTGATCCCAAGGGATCGCACCACTGTCCCGACGGATATCAACAAAGTCCTGGACATGACGAACCATGGCCTCGAGGTGATCCCGCGCGAAAACCTGAAGACCGTGGTCGACGAGGCATACATTGCGGTCGGCGGGCTTGGGCCGGAGCTTCGTCGGCTCGTCACCGGCGGCTCGACGCTGGCCAGCGACGCTCGCCAGAATCTCGATTCGCTGACCACGCTGATCGACCAATCCAAGCCGGTGCTGGACTCGCAGACGGACACTGCAGGTTCGATCCGGGCGTGGGCGTCGAACTTGGCGAGCATCACCGGCCAGCTGCAGAGCCAGGACCCTGCCCTGGCAGGGATTCTGGAAAAGGGTCCCGGGGCCGCCGACGAGGTGCGCGCGCTGTTCGACCGGCTCCAACCCACCCTGCCGATTGTGCTGGCCAACCTGGTCAGCATCGGGGAGGTGGCCGTCACCTATCGGCCCGGCCTCGAGGAGCTGCTCGTATTGTTGCCCCAGGGCACTGCCGTCACCCAGGCCATCGGCGTGCACAAACGGAACACCAAGCAGGACTACAAGGGCGATGCTCTGGTTTTCAACCTGAACCCGATTGTGCCGGTGGTGGCGCCGCTGCCGCTGCCGCTGCCGGCGGCGCTGCCGCTGCCGCTGCCGCTGGTGCCGCCGTGCACGACTGGCTTTTTGCCCGCCCAGCAGCAGCGGACGCCGACCTTCGAGGACTACCCCGACAGGCCCGCAGGCGACGTGTACTGCCGGGTGCCGCAGGACGCCCCGTTCAACGTGCGCGGCGCCCGCAACCTGCCCTGTGAGACCGTTCCGGGCAAACGTGCCCCGACGGTGAAGCTGTGCGAAAGCAACGAGAACTACATCCCGCTCAACGACGGATACAACTGGAAGGGCGACCCGAACGCCACGTTGTCTGGGCAGCCGATTCCGCAGCTGCCACCGGGGTCGCCACCTGCGCAAGCGGCTCCGCCACCGGGACCGGCGCCGCCTCCGATAGCGGCCGCCGAGTACGACCCAGCGACCGGCACGTACGTTGGACCGGACGGGCATGTGTATACACAAGCCAACCTGGCCAGCGGTGCCAAAGAGGAGCAAACATGGCAGACGATGCTGCTGCCCCCGAAGGGGAACTAACGGGAAAGACCCCGGAAGGGGAGAAGGGGTCGACTTCGGAGGCGGATGCCGACACGACCTCTGACGCCGGCCCGACCTCCGCGGCAGATGCCGACCCGACCCGCACCGAAGAGGCGACAGAAGCAACCGAAGCGGACGAGGCAGAAGGCGAGGAAGCCGAGCCTGTTCCGGCCAAACCACCGATGTCGGTTGTCCGACTGGCGACGATCGCCGGGCTGGTTCTTGTGGTTGCGCTGGCCGGGCTGACCGGATGGCTCGGCTTCCGGGCGTATGAGTCGCATAAGGCCGACGAGCAACGAAAGCTGTTCCTCCAGGTCGGTCGGCAGGGTGCGCTGAACCTCACCACGATCGACTGGCAACAGGCCGATGTCGATGTGCAACGCATCGTCGACTCCGCGACGGGCACGTTCTATGACGACTTCCAGAAACGCGCGCAGCCGTTCACCGAGGTGGTCAAGCAGGCGCAATCGAAGTCCGTCGGCACTATCGCCGAGGCGGGTCTGGAGTCGGCCGCCAAGAACGAGGCGCAGGTGCTGGTCGCGGTGACGGTCAAGACCTCCAATGCCGGTGCGCCCGAACAACGGCCGCGCGCCTGGCGGATGCGGATCACGGTCGAGAAGGTCGGTGACGAGGCGAAGGTATCCAACGTGGAGTTCGTGCCGTGAGTGAGCAGAGCAACGACGATACCGTCAAGGACGAGGGCGCAGTGACGGCCGACGGTGGCACAAAGGCCAGCGATGTCGACGAGTCCGGGGCGACCGAGCTCGGCGAGAAGCAGATTGATGAGTCGGCCGAAAACGCCGACACGCCAACAAAAGCCGCTGAGTCTTCGGAGACGGCCAAACCCGACAAGCCCGGACGGCGCATCAACTGGTCGCGGGTGTTCGCCTTTGGCGTGCTGCCCGGGCTTGCGCTGCTGCTGGCATTGGGAGCGGGATTCCTGAAGTGGCAGGATGTCTCGGATCGAGTCGGTGAGATGCCCCCGACCGCATCTGAAAAACACCCGTCTCCTGCAGCTGAGTCGGTGCGGGCCGCAAAGGACAGCACGATTGCGTTGCTGTCGTACAAGCCCGACACTGTAGAGCAGCAGCTCACCGCGGCTCGCGACCTGCTCACGGGGGACTTTCGCGGCTCGTACACCTCGCTCACCAATGACATCGTGATTCCGGGTGCCAAGCAGAAACAGATCTCAGCGGTGGCAAAGGTTCCGGCCGCCGCCTCGGTGTCGGCCGAACCAAACCACGCCGTCGTCCTGGTGTTCGTCGACCAGACCGTGACCGTCGGTCAGGATGCACCGACCGACACCGCGTCCAGTGTCCGGGTGACGTTGGACAAGATCGGTGACCGCTGGTTGATTGCGAAGTTCGACCCGGTGTAGGCGCCCACTCAGTGACCGAGCCGGACTCGTCGCGCCGTTCATGTGCGGCTATGCGAGGCAGCCGGCCGCCGGCGCGGTATGCCGTGCTGCACCGCCACTGGTTGTCCAGCGGGCTAGGCCTTCTTCAGTCCGGGATGGTTACGGGCGATCAGCGGTAGCAGCAGCCGGCGCGGAGCGTGGTCGAAGATCACCGACGCGATCCGATTCGGTGCGCCCGGCACGATTACTCGCGTGCCCTTGGCCAGGCCGTCGATCGCGATCTTGGCCACCTCGTCGGCTTCTCTCCATAGGAATTTCGGGAGCGACTTTTCGGCCTCCTCGTCGGGTATGCCCATGGCCTCGCCGAACCCTGTGTGTACCGGCCCCGGGCACAGCGTCGCCGCCGTAACTCCGGTGCCGCGCAACTCTTCTCGCAATGCGTCGGTATAGGACAGCACGAACGCCTTGGACGCACCGTAGGACGCCTGCCCGGGCAATGGGCCGAACGCGCCAATCGTCGAAACATTGAGCACCGCGCCACGTCCGCGCGAGACCATGCCCGGAACGATTCGGCAGCACAAATCGACGACGGCGGCGACGTCGACCTCGACCACGTTGAGCTCGGCCTCGGGATCGGATCTGGCGATCGGCCCCAGCGTGCCGAGCCCGGCATTGTTGACCAGGATGTTGGGCACGATGCCGAGCGCGGCAACCTGGTCCGGCAGCGCCGCGCGCTGAGCGCGTTTGGAGAGGTCGGTCGGCAGCACGTGGGTGATCCCGTCCAGCGAAGCCGCCAGCTTCTCCAGCAGTTCGGTCCGCCGAGCCACCAGCACGAGCCGGTATCCGCGGCGCGCGAGTTCGCGAGCGATCTGCTCGCCGATTCCCGACGATGCGCCGGTGACGATGGCCGCGCCGTCGTCGGTCACGGGCGGGAGCATGGGCCAGAGCCTAGCCTGAGGGCATGAGCCGGCTGTCGGCAGTCGACGCGCAAATGTTCTGGATGTCGGCCAAGGTTCCCAACGATCAGTTCCTGGTCTACGGCTTCGCCGGTGAGCCGGCCGACCTCGAGCAGGCACTCGATGAGGTTCGTGTGCGGGCGGATGGCTGCGCGGAGTTGAAGCTGCGCGTCGATGACCGGTCGGTACTCGGCTATCCCCGGTGGGTGACCGGGGACGTGCGGCAGGACCAGTTCGTCGTCCACGATCTTTCGGACCGCAGCTGGGCCGGTTGTCTGACGGCCATCGCCGGGCTTGGGCAAGGGCAGTTGGACGCCAGCGTCGCTACCTGGGGGCTGCATTTCTTTGCATCCGTGGACGGGTTGCCGCGCGGTGGATCGGGCACGGTGGCCGTGCTGCAGGTTTCGCACGCACTGGGCGACGGCATTCGCTCGTCGGCGTTGGCTGCGTATCTGTTCGGCCGCGCGGAGACGGTGCCTGCGGTGGCGGCGCCGTCGCCGTGTCGTGTTGCCACGCTGCCGTGGCGCGCCGTTGAGGCCGCCCGCACGCATCGGCAGCTGGTCCGCGATAGCGAGGCCGGAGTCGTTCCCCCGCAGGCGGATTCGCGTCCTGCGTTGCGAAGCAATTCGCGGCCTGCAGGCACCCGCAACGTCCGCACGCTGATCCGGGGTCGCGGCGAACTACCGGGGCCGACGGTGACGGTCGGGGTGCTGGCCGCGGTGTCCACCGCACTGGCCGGACACCTGCGTGAATTTGGCGACGACCCGGCCATGCTGGGTGCCGAGGTGCCGATGGCGAAAGCCGGTGCGCGTCAGGCGCATAACCACTTCGGCAATGTCGGTGTCGGTCTGTACCCGGGGCTGGAGTTCGGTGAGCGGGCCGTCCGGATCGCCCGGGACCTGGCCCGCCGGCGCTGCCGGGGCGCGCACCCGGCCATGCTGGCGGGGAGCAGAGCGTTCGCAGCGGTACCGGCGCCGCTACTGCGTTGGGGCGTCGCACAGTTCGACCCCGACGCGCGATCGCCGACCGTCACCGGCAACACGGTGGTGTCCAGCGTCAACCGCGGGCCGGCGGACCTGCACTTCGGTGGAACTCAGGTCGTGCTGACGGCCGGCTACCCGGGGCTGTCGCCAATGATGGGCCTTACCCATGGCGTGCACGGGATCGGCGAGACGATCGCGATCAGCGTGCACGCGGCCGAGTCGGCGATCGGTGACATCGACGCCTACGTGGACAGGCTGGACGCAGCGCTGCGGCCCTAGTTTCCGCGCAGCAGCCCGAACGCGTAATTGGTGCCAAAGCCGCGCCGCAACGCGAGGTGGATCCAGATCAATGCGTAGGGCTCGAGCAGTCGCGCCAGCGTCAGGTCGCCGGCATCGACGGACTCGAATCCCAGCTGGGATACGAGCTCGCCGGTGACCTGCTTGGCCACGTCGTCGTCGCCGCAGATGAACATGACCGGCGGACCCGGCAACCGGGGGTTGGCCATCATCGGCGCGCCGATCTGGTTCATGGCTTTGCACACCCGCGCGCCCGGCGCCCACGCCGCGACCTGCTCGGCGCCAGACGTGGTGTGGCCGATCTCCAACGTCGTGAAGTCGGGAGTCAGCGGGTTGGTGCAGTCGATCAGCACCTTCCCGGTCAGGTCGCCACATGATCTGACCGCCTGCTCGGTGCCCTGCCATGGGGTGCAGAGCACGACGACATCGCTGGCGGTGACGGCCGCCTCGGTCGTCGCGACGGCGCCGAGGTCTGCGTATTTGGCGTCGTCGGGAGAGCGGACGCAGTAGGTGACGTCATGGGTGTCTTCCCAGGCTCCGCCGAGAGCGCGCCCGACGTTTCCCGCTCCGATGATTGCGATCTTCATTGGGGCTACGCTACGGCCGTGCGGGCCCACCGAGTAAGACCGCACATCGAGGTTGGCTACGGACTGGGAGGTAAGTGTGGACGGTCGGTCCGGGTGCCCCGTTGAGGCCACCCTCGAGGTCATCGGTGGCAAATGGAAGGCCGTGCTGATCTATCACATGATGCACGGCGGCCCGCACCGGTTCGCCGAGCTTAGGCGCAAGACGACGGGGATCAGCGACCGCGTACTCACCCGCCAGTTGCGCGAACTGGAGACCGACGGGATCGTCCATCGTGCGGTGTTCGCCGAAGTGCCTCCGCGTGTTGAGTATTCGCTGACCGAATACGGAGAGTCGCTGCGGCCGGTCACCGAAGCGATGTGTCAGTGGGGCAAGCGGCACACGGCGGCGGGCGTGGCCTAGCCGGGTGTACATCTGTTGAGCGAAGTTAGTCACCCGCGCAGCGACTCGATGCCGACGTCCAGCGCCGCCTCGAGGTAGCTGAGATCTCCGGTGGCCAGCATGACGCCGACGCCACCCTGGATTCCTGCGAGCAGGGCGGCGGCGGTCCGGTCCGCCTCGAGAGTCGCGGCGACCTTGCCCTGCTCCTGCATGTCGCGCACGCCCGCGGCGATTTCGTCGTGCCATTTGCGCATGAGCGCCGACGTGACCGCCTGAGCGCCCGGCGTGCTGCGGCCGATCTCGGACATCAGCACCGCGAGCGGGCAGTGCTGGCCCTGCCGGCGGTACCGCTCGACGACGGCATCTCGCCACCGCTGCCACGCCGCCCACGACGTCAACGCGCCCAGATACGGCTGCTGGTCGTCGAGGACCGTCTGGGCCTCGTGCTCGGCGACCGCGAGCAGCAGCTGCTCCTTGCCGTCCGGGAAATAATGAAACAGTTGGCTTTTGGAGGTACGGGTGCGCGCGCGGATGTCGTCGAGCGTAGCGACGGCGACACCGCGTTCGCGGATCTCGGCGGCGGCGCCCTCGATGATGCGCTGCCGCGTCGCCCGGCCCTTCGCCGTCAGGTTCTGGACTTGCAGGTCCATTTTCAACAGCGTACCACTGGACCCATGAGTCCAAACATGACGCGGCTTGCCGGCCGCACAGCACTTGTCACAGGTTCGACGGGCGGTCTCGGGGTCGCCATCGCCTCGGGACTGGCCGCCGAGGGTGCCGTGGTCGTCGTCAGCGGCCGTGACAAGGCCCGCGGCGATGCCGTCGTGGCCGACATCCGGTCCGCCGGCGGCGCCGCCGAGTTCGTCGGCGCCGACCTCGGGGCAGGGGAGCACGAGCTGCGCAAGCTCGCTGACCAGGCCGCCGCAGCCGCGGGCGGGCGGATAGACATCCTCGTCAATAACGCAGCGATGTTGCTGATGCCGACGCCCACGGCAGATATACCTGCGGACGTTCTGCGTGATGCGTTCGCGGTCAACGTGTTTGCACAGTTCCTCCTGACGGGCGCGCTCGCGCCGGCGATGGTGCAGCGGGGCGAGGGCGCGATCGTCAACATCGGCTCTATCACCGGGTTGCGCGGCGGCGACGGCTCCGCGATCTACAGCGCCAATAAGGCCGCGATCCACTCGTTCACCCAGTCGTGGGCCGCTGAATACGGGCGGTTCGGCGTGCGGGTCAACGCCGTCGCTCCTGGACCGATCGCGACCGAACGCCAGGCGCAGTTCGCCGACCACGTCGCTCCGGTGCTGGCCCGCATCCCGTCGCGGCGGATAAGCACACCCGCCGAGGTCGCCGCCGCGGTGGTGTTCCTGGCCAGCGACGACGCCGCCAACATCCACGGCGCCGTCTTGAGCGTGGACGGGGGCTGGGCGGCCGTTTAACACATGGCCTAGATTTTGTCGCATGACTGCGTACCACACCGCCATCGACACCGGACTGCTGATCCTTCGAGTGGTGCTGGGTCTGACACTGGCCGCACACGGCTACAACAAGTTCTTCGGGCCAGGCGGATTGAACGGCACCGCTGGCTGGTTCGCCAGCATCGGGATGAAACCGGGCATGTTCCACGCCCGGGTCGCCGCCACCACCGAGATGTCGGCCGGGCTCGGCCTGGCGGCCGGGTTGCTGACGCCGATTCCCGCGGCGGGCTTCGTCGCGCTGATGCTGGTGGCCGCCTGGACGGTGCACCGGCCCAACGGATTCTTCATCGTCAAGGAGGGCTGGGAGTACACCATGGTGCTCGCGGTTTCAGCAGTGGTGGTGGCCACAATCGGTGCCGGCAAGTTCAGCCTGGATTATGCCCTGTTCCATACCACCGGCTTGTACGACTACCTGCACGGCTGGTGGGGTCTGGTCATCTCGGTCGGGCTGGGACTAGCCGGCGGCATCGGCCAGCTGGTCATCTTCTGGCGGCCACCGGCGAAGGCCGATGCGTAGCCGATGTGCCACGGTCGGCGCCTTTCCAGCGTGAACCGAATCCGCGGGGCTAGAACGCGTTCTAGTCTTTGAGGCCATGGGGTTTCTGAAGCAGGACGCGCCCGTCGTCGACTACGAAGAGTGGAGCCAGGGCACCCGCGCCGAGAAGATCGTTCCGATGGCCAGGCACTGGGCCGAGGTGGGCTTCGGGACGCCCATCGTGCTGCACCTGTTCTACGTCGTCAAGATCCTGCTCTACATCCTGACGGCGTGGCTGATCGTCCTGACCACCAAAGGCATCGACGGCTTCACGAATGTGGGGCAGTGGTACGCCGAACCCATCGTGTTTGAGAAGGTCGTGCTCTACACGATGCTTTTCGAGGTGATCGGGCTGGGCTGCGGCTTCGGCCCTCTGAACAACCGGTTCTTCCCGCCGATGGGTTCGATCCTGTACTGGTTGCGGCCCAACACCATTCGACTGCCACCGTGGCCGAACCGGGTGCCATTGACCACAGGAACGGCTCGCACGCCTGTGGACGTTGCGCTGTACGGGGCGTTGCTCGTGATGCTTCTCGTCACGTTGTTCTCCGATGGCACCGGGCCGATCCCGGCAATGGGCACTAGCGTTGGCGTGCTGCCGATGTGGCAGATCTGGACGATCCTCGGTTTGCTCGCGGCGCTCGGCCTGCGCGACAAGGTGATCTTCCTGGCCGCACGCGGCGAGGTGTACGCGACGCTGACCGTGACCTTCCTCTTCACCGGGGTTGACATGATCATCGGTGCGAAGCTCGTGTGCCTGGTGATCTGGCTCGGCGCGGCGACGTCGAAGCTCAACAAGCACTTCCCGTTCGTCATCTCGACGATGATGAGCAACA
>DATARY010000179.1:0-2567 GCA_036263935.1 Mycobacterium sp. | reverse complement strand
CATCCCTGAAAGGGACTGGACTTGTCAAGCTCGGGCTAATCCTGATTGTTGATCTTTTTCTGTCGTTCTCCGCTGCTTTTGGGCAGCGCCGGTTGCGGCGTCGGGTCAGGGATCGGCCCGCGAGGGCCGACCGCGTGAGCGGCCGAAGGTCTTTGACCTCGACGCCGTCGTTTGGCGCAGGGTATCGACGGCGGAGAAGGCAAGTGCGTAAGGCGCGGGTCCTTCCTTGCGGGGTGGGGCGGAGCCGGTGGACGCTTGTGATCTCCAGCGCGTAGCGCATGTGCAGGGGCAGGCCCGGAAGGTGGGCTGCCGGTCATCCCTTCGCCGCGTCGAGCGGCATGGAGCGATTCGGCGTCTCCGGTAGGTGGGGTCAATCAACTTAGCGAGCGCGACGAGGCGCTTAGACAATGCTCGACCGCGCACCCACCGGGGTGGTCCGCACGCTTAGTCACGCCGCGCCGTGCTCGCCGAGGCGGCGCACGTGTCCATCACGCAGCGCGTAGAACACGCATTGACACAGCTCGCGCGCGGCGGCGACCCTTGGCTAGGTGCTGAGCGTGCCCGCCGCGGCGGGCCACGATCTGGTCATATCTGTTGCGCATCGGGGTGCCGCGACGGGCTCGCTGCACGGCTTGGCACGCATGCCCAGCGCACCAGCCGCGATCCTTGTTTGGTGATCCGGCCACGGTGGATCGTGGTGTCCGACTCACGGTGGCGTGGGGTGAGCCCGGCCCACGAACTGAGCTGGCCGGGTCAGGGGAACCGGCTGATCTCACCGATCTCGGCACGCAAGATCGCGGCGAACACCGGGCCAACGCCGGGCAGGCGTAACAACGCCCAATAACCTAGATCATCGGCAAACATCGCGCGGATGCGCTTATCGAGCTCGTCGATCTCTTGCTCGATAGTGTCGATCAGGCGCAGCTGGGAGACCACACGCAGCCGAAACACCTCCGGCAAGTTCAACGCGGACAGCCGGCGTCGTCCGTCCCGACCGAACCTATCCGAGCCGGCAATGAACAGCGCATTTTTGGCCAACACCGCATGCGCGGCGGTCTTGATCCCCGAACACAACTGGCGCAGCTTGTGTCGATGGCGCACCAGCTCGCGCTGCGCGCGTACCGGCGGTGACGCGATCCAAGCCTCGGGCAACCGGCCCATCCGCAACAAATCCGCCAGGTCCGCCGCATCGCGAAAATCATTCTTCACCCGCCGATACGCGAAACCCTTAACCCCCAGCGGCTGCGCCAAATGCAGCTGCGCACCGGCCGCGTCCAACACATCAGCGACCCAGTACCAGCCATATGTCGCCTCCACGACGACCCGCGGCGCCGGCCCGGCCTTGACGATCTGCTCAGCCAGCACCACCGTCCGAGACGAAACGCACCGCCTCCAACCGCTCACCCGCCTCGGTCATGCCCACCATCACCGTGCGGCGCCGATGCAGATCCAATCCCACGACCTGCTGTCCTGCCTACCCTGCGTCCATAAAGGGCCTCCACGAACCGAATCGGTTGATCTGAGCACTCCCAAGCGTCCGCTCGGGAGCAACCCAAAGGAGCGGAGGCCCCGCCCCTTTCATCGCATCAACCCAAACTGGCTCCACCGTGGCGGAGGTAAGTGGCCCCACCCTGGAGTCCAGACCGGGCTGGGGCCTCGACCTGGCGGGCTGGTGGTCTTTGGGGTTACCCCCAGAAGATGCAGGTGGGGTCGCGGTCGAGTTCGGTGAGGAGGTCCTCGACGCGCGTTGTGAGGGTGCGAGCGGGTCGTAGTTGTGGAAGCGGAGATTGCGGTCTCGCCAGTACAAGGTCCAGGACTTGTCGGCGGCGGTGTAGCGCAGGCGGGCGATCGGCAGGCTGGTCCATTCCGGCCCGAGGTCTTCGTGCCAGGGGGCGCGGCGCTCGAGGATCGTGAGGTGTCGTGGGGCGATCTCGCACTCGACGCGGACCTGGTGGCGGGCGTGTTCAGGCACTCGCGCGGCGCACCATCGCCGCACTCGTGCGACGTCCAGCTCGGGCAGGGCCAATCGGGGGTCACCAGCCATCAGTGGTGTTGGCCGCTGCGTCGAGCGCACGGAATGCGGCGTCGAGTCGTTGTTGGCGCCGCCGGTTCGGTTCGTGGTTGGCTTCGGCCGCCACGAACCCGATCAGCTCCTCCAACTCCTCGGCGGTGGCGGTGAGGACAGCCCCGTCGTTGTGGGTGCGGGTCCGGAACACCAGTCGTTCGCAGTCGACGTCGAGTAGACGCAGGTCGCGCAGCGCCGCGGCGACCTGGTGAGAGATGATGATCTCGGTGGCGGCACCAGCGACGGCGAGTCGTCGGCGCCGCAGATCGAACGGGTAGTCCTCCCAGTTGCTGATCACACCGTCGTCGTCGCAAGCACCGCATTGCCACTGGATCGGGGCTGCGGGCTTGGTCTGACGCACGATCATCCGGCCCGGGCAGCGGCGGTTGCCCGGGCGACGTCGGCAGGTCAGCGCGCTTTCCCATGCGGTTCCAGCGTCGCCTGCTGTTGCCGCGCGAACGATGTCGCTCAGGTGCTCGGCCAGCCGGCGCGCCGGGCCCGG
>DATARY010000133.1:0-42996 GCA_036263935.1 Mycobacterium sp. | reverse complement strand
GGCGATCGGCGATCAGCTGATCGAGTTCTGCCTTCAGCCGGTCGTATGCCTCCTGGGTCAGCCAGGTGACCTGGGTGTCGGTCATGTTCGCGCTCCCTCTTCGTTGCTCTCGCGCTTTTCGCGTAAGAAGTTCGTGTTACGGCGCCGGGAGCATCGATGTGTATTGCCGCTATCGCAAGCGCCTAATCAGCGCACTAAAAGCAGCAATACACGGCCCCAGCAGGAACCGTGTATCGAAACATTCTAGCACCGCTGTGACAGCGGATTTTTACGTATTCGCAGTTCGCCGTTTGTTGCGAAGACGCCTAGGAGGCCACCAGGTACGACGGCACGTCGGTGCCGCAGCCGTAAACGTCGCCGACCACGGGCGTCCGGCTGGCCTTCACGACCGTAGTCACCTGCACAGTTGCCTGCGTCGACGGCGGCACCAGCACCTCGCGGCGTCCCGTCTCGCTGCCGTCGATCGACCGCGCCCGCACGATGCACACCACCGGCCGCGACGGGTCGTCGCGGGTCACGCTGATCGTGACCTGGACGGTTTCGTCGTCGACGAGCTGATAGCCGGCTAGCTCGCCCTTGACGCCGCCGGTGCCCAGCCGCTGCGAGGCGATCACCGCGATCGCAACCCCGGCAGCGAGGACTACGACGGCCAAACCGACGGCGATCCAGCGGCGGTTGCCGACCGTCAGCCGCCGCCGCCCATAACGGGCGGCCGGACGCTCGATCATGTCGTTTTGTCTGCCCGTCGGTCGGATAGTTCTACAGAACTGGAACTATAGGGCTACCCCGACGGTTGATAAGTCTCGACAACCGCCGGCATGGGGCCGGCACAGACGAGCAGGTAAGAGGGACCAGGTTGAGTGAACTGCGGTTGATGGCGGTACACGCCCACCCGGACGACGAGTCCAGCAAGGGTGCCGCCACGACGGCCCGGTATGCCGACGAGGGTGTCCGCGTGATGGTGGTGACGCTCACGGGCGGCGAGCGCGGGGACATCCTGAACCCGGCGATGGACCTGCCCGAGGTACACGGCCGGATTACCGAGATCCGCCGTGACGAGATGGCCAAGGCCGCCGAAATCCTCGGTGTCGAGCATCATTGGCTCGGCTTCGTCGACTCCGGCCTGCCCGACGGCGACCCGCCGCCACCGTTGCCCGACGGCTGCCTCGGCGTGGTGCCTCTTGAGGAGCCCACCGAGGCGCTGGTGCGCTTGATCCGCAAGTTCAAGCCGCACGTGCTGACCACCTACGACGAGAACGGCGGCTATCCGCATCCCGACCACATCCGGACCCACGAGGTTTCGCTGGCCGCCTATGAGGCCGCCGGCGACCATCTGCTGTTCCCCGATGCGGGGGAGCCGTGGGACGTGCTCAAGCTGTATTACAGCCACGGCTTTCTGCGCAAGCGCATGCAGCTGCTGCAAGAGGAGTTCGCCAAGCACGGCGAGGTCGGTCCGTTCGAAAAGTGGCTCCAGCACTGGGATCCCGAGCACGACCCGTTCGCAAAGCGAGTGACCACCCGCATCGAGTGCGCCAAGTATTTCGCACAGCGTGACGATGCGTTGCGTGCGCACGCGACGCAGATCGACCCCAACGGAGACTTCTTTCGCGCGCCGATCGAATGGCAGCAACGGCTATGGCCGACAGAGGAATACGAGCTGGCCCGATCGCGGGTGCCGGTGTCGTTGCCGGAGACCGACTTGTTCGCCGGGATCGACGCGTGACCGGCGCGTTGGCCCTTGTCGTTGTCGGTCTGCTGGCCGACGACGCTCCGCGGGACACCGGACCGGATTTCGGCAAGGCTAGCCCGTTCGGGCTCGCCATTGTGGTCCTGCTCCTCGTCGGCACGTGCTTCCTGGTGTGGTCGATGAATCGGCACCTGCGCAACCTGCCGGAGTCGTTCGACCGAGACGGCGCCGAACCCGACCAGGCCGCCGACGAGGGCACGGGCGAGCCGAACAACCACGGGGGGCCGCGCGATGAGCCCAGCGGTTAACACGTTGGCGCGGGCGACCAGCCCGTACCTGCGCCAGCACGCCGACAATCCGGTGCACTGGCAGCAGTGGACGCCCGAGGCCCTGGCCGAGGCGGCGGCGCGGGACGTCCCGATCCTGCTGTCGATCGGATACGCGGCCTGTCATTGGTGCCATGTGATGGCCCACGAATCGTTCGAGGACGAGCAGGTCGCCGCCGCCATGAACGACGGGTTCGTCTGCATCAAGGTGGACCGCGAGGAGCGGCCGGACCTCGACGCTGTCTACATGAACGCGACCGTCGCTCTGACCGGACAGGGCGGCTGGCCGATGACGTGTTTCCTCACCCCGGACGGCAGGCCGTTCTTCTGCGGCACTTATTACCCCAAGCTCGGCTTCCTGCAGCTGCTCGCCGCGGTGACCGAGACATGGCGCACCCGCCGCGGCGAGGTCGAGGAGGCCTCCGATCACATCGCCGGCGAGCTGCGGTCGATGGCCTCCGGGCTGCCCAGTGGTGGGCCACCCATACAGCCGGCGTTATGTGACCATGCCGTCGCTGCGGCTCTGCAGGACGAGGATGTGGAACGCGGCGGGTTCGGCGGCGCACCAAAGTTTCCGCCGTCAGCGCTGCTCGAGGCGCTGCTGCGCAGCCACGAACGCACCGGCGACATCCTGCCACTGGAAACGGTCGAGCGGACCTGCGCGGCGATGGCCCGCGGAGGCATTTACGACCAGCTGGCAGGCGGCTTCGCCCGGTACAGCGTCGACGCGTCTTGGGTGGTCCCGCATTTCGAGAAAATGCTCTACGACAACGCCCTGCTGCTACGCGTGTACTCGCACTGGGCGCGACGTACCCGAAACCCGTTGGCGCGCAAGGTGGCCGATGAGACGGCTCGGTTCATGATCGGCGACTTGGGTGCCGATGGCGTGTTCACCTCGTCACTGGACGCCGACTCCGACGGTGCCGAAGGCCTGACCTACGTCTGGACTCCCGCCCAGTTGCGTGAGGTGCTCGGCGACGATGATGGGCATTGGGCCGCAGAGGTTTTCCACATCACCGACGGCGGAACCTTCGAACACGGCAGCTCCGTCCTCCAGTTGCCCAACGATCCCGACGACGCGGAAAGGTTCGAGCGCGTGCGCACGACGCTGCTCGCCGCCCGCCTCACCCGCCCGCAGCCCGGCCGCGACGACAAGGTCGTCACCGCGTGGAACGGGCTGGCGATCACCGCGCTCGCCGAGGCGAGCGTGGCGCTCAATCGTTCCGAATTCCTCGACGCCGCAACGCAATGTGCCCGCGCCGTCGTAGACCTGCACATCGTCGATGGTCGGCTGCGGCGGGCCAGCCTCGGTGGCCGCGTCGGCGAGAGCGTAGCCATTCTCGAAGACCACGCGATGCTGGCCACCGGGCTACTGACCCTGTATCAGCTGACCGGCAGTTCGTCCTGGCTGGACGCGGCGACTGCGTTGCTTGACCTTGCGCTCGACCATTTCGCGGACCCTGAGCGCGAGGGCCGCTGGTTCGACAGCGCCGACGACGCCGAGCAGCTGATGGTCCGCCCCGGTGACCCACTCGATGGCGCGACGCCGTCGGGGGCGGCGTCGGTCGCCGAGGCCCTTCAGCTGGCGGCCCACCTCGTTTCTGGCGATCGGGCCGACCGGTACGCGGCCGCGGCCGACGCGACACTGGCCAGCGCGACCCCGATCCTGGCCCGGTTGCCTCGCTCCGGCGGACACTGGCTGGCCGTCGCGGAAGCCGCGGTGCGCGGACCGATCCAGGTCGCGGTGGCCTGCGACCCCGAGCAGTCGGAGCTGCTCGCCGCGGCGCGCAGGCTGGCGCCCGGCGGTGCCGTCGTCGTCGGGGGCCCGGTGAACTCCTCGGAGCTGCTGATCGAGCGTGACCGGGTCGGCGCGGAAGATGCAGCCTATGTCTGCCGGGGCCGGGTGTGCGATCTGCCCGTCACGTCGGCCGGGGAGCTGGCTGCCGCGCTCGGGGCGGCCGTGTAGCGTCGCGTCACATGTCGACTGCCCAGGACAACGCCGCGACCGTCAACAGCTACCTCGAACGGGTCGCAAAGGGACAGCCCGACGAGATCGCCGAGCTGTACGCCGCCGATGCGACCGTCGAGGACCCGGTCGGAGGAGAGGTGCACATCGGGCGCCAGGCGATACGCGGCTTCTACGCGAACGCGCTGAACGGCACGAGCGAAACCGAAGTCGTGACGCTGCGCGCGCTCGGCAACGAAGCCGCGTTCTTCTGGCGGCTCACCGTCAACCTCGGCGACGCGGGCAGGATGCGCATCGAGATCATCAGCACCATGACGTTCGACGACGACGGCAAGATAGCGTCGATGAAGGCCTACTGGGGCCCGGACAACGTCACGCAGGTCTAGAACACCTCTAGAACAAGCAGGTCTAGAACACGTCTAGAACACCGCTGGTCTAGAACACCGCAGGTCTAGAACACCGCAGGTCTAGAACACCGCGAACCACATCGCGATGTAGTGGCAGATCGCCGCGACCGCGGTGCAGGCGTGGAAGAACTCGTGGTGGCCGAACGTCGTCGGCCATGGATTGGGCCACTTGAGGCCGTAGAGCACGCCGCCGATGCTGTAGAGGGCGCCGCCGACGATCAGCAGCACCAGCGCGGCGACACCGGCGCCATGCATGATCGGCCCGACGAACCACGCCGCAACCCACCCCAGCAGCAGATAGAGGGGCACCCCGACCCAGCGCGGCGCCGACGGCCAGAACATCTTGAGCAGTACGCCGGCGATCGCGCCGCCCCACACGATCCAGAACAGCACCATGCCCTTCTCGGACGGGAGCGCCAACAGGGCGAACGGTGTGTAGCTTCCCGCGATAAAGACGAAGATCATCGAGTGGTCGGCGCGTTTCATCCACTTGCGTGCGGTTTCTGACTTCCAGTTCACCCGGTGGTAGGTGCCGCTGACCGCGAACATCGCGACGATCGTGAAGGTGTAGAGCAGGGTGGCGATGCCCGCGCGGGTCGACTCCGCCGACCAGGAGACGGCCACCAGTGCCGCGCCGGCGATGAAGGCGACGATCGCCGAATAGACGTGGATCCAGCCGCGCGCGCGTGGTTTGCCCAGAAACTGCGCGACGCCGTCGGCGACCGCTTCCGGGAAATCCTCGGCGTATACACGGGGCGGCTGTTGTTGAGCTTCGTCTGCGGTGTCGATCCGAGCCATGTCACCTCCACCAATGGCATGGGCGTACACGATGGCCACAGTAGTCTGGTTGTTCGTGGACATCATTCCTGCGCGGCTCAAGGAACCGATGTACCGGGTCTACGAGATGCGGCTGCGTCAGGGGCTCGCATCATCGAAATCCGACCTACCCCGCCATATCGCGGTGCTGTGCGACGGTAACCGGCGCTGGGCACGTGAGGTTGGTCACGATGACGTCAGCTACGGCTACCGGATGGGTGCCCGCAAGATCGCCGAGATGCTCCGCTGGTGCCAGGAGACCGGCATCGAATTGGCCACCGTCTACCTGCTGTCGACGGAAAATCTGCAGCGCGAACCGGAGGAACTTTCGTCGCTCATTGAGATCATCACCGATGTCGTGGAGGAGATCTGCGCCCCCGCCAACCGGTGGACCGTGCGCACTGTCGGCGATCTCGAGCTGATCGGTGAGGAGCCCGCCCGGCGGCTGCGCGACGCCGTCGAATCAACCAACGGCAATGGCAGCGGATTTCACGTCAATGTGGCGGTCGGGTACGGCGGCCGTGAGGAGATCGTCAATGCGGTGCGGGCGCTGCTCGGCAAGGAGCTCGCCAACGGCGCGAGCGGCGACCAACTGATCGAGGCCGTCACCGCGGAGGCAATCTCCGAGAACCTGTATACCTCCGGTCAGCCCGACCCCGATTTGGTGATCCGAACGTCGGGGGAGCAGCGGCTGTCCGGCTTTCTGCTGTGGCAAAGCGCCTACTCCGAGATGTGGTTCACGGAGGCCTACTGGCCGGAGTTCCGGCGAGTGGATTTCCTACGCGCACTGCGCGACTACACGGCGCGCCACCGCCGCTATGGACTCTGAGCGGCTCGGCCGCTGTGGACTCTGAGCGCCATGCCACACTTGAATCATGGCTGCGCTGTCAGCAGTGGTCTTCACGCTCAGCTGGTGGTTGGGGCTGTACCTGTTGGCCCGGGACCCGCGTAAACCCGTTCTGGTGCTGGCCGCAATCGGCCTGACGAGTTTCGCGGCGGTGGTGGCGCTGGACGCGGTGCGCATCAACGGCAGCGGCAGCGGCTTGGACACTCTGAGCAGTATCGAGATCTATCTAGTCGCCGTGCCGGGCATCGCGTGGTTCGCGGTGCTCCTCGAACTGTGCCGTCCCCACGACTCCTGGCGCGGCAGGGCCGGCGAGATCGCGCTGGTGGCCGGAGTCGGTGCGGTCGCGCTGGTTGGCGCCTCGATGGCGGGCAACGTCGACGGCCCGCTGCGGCTGGGCCACTGGGTGATGTTGGCGGCGATCTCGTTGTCCACGCTGGGCGCGATGGTTGTCGCGGTGATGCAGCGCTCGCAACCCGGACCGGTCGTGGGTTTTGTCGTGATCGCCACGCTGTTCTTCGCGCTCGCCAACGCGATTTTGATCATCCCGCTGGGGTTGGTGCCGAGCTGGCTGGCGTTGGCGTCCACCGGATTCGATGTCGGGTTGCTCGGTGTCGCGATGGCGATGTGGGATGCGTTCGACGAGGGCCAGGCGCTGCGGGCCGACATGCGGCGCTCGTTTGTCGCCACCGTCGTGGTGGCCATGCTGTTCGGCGGCCAGGCCTTGATCGGCCTCGCGGTGCTCGGGCAGCGGGGCACCGCGAGCACGGCGATGACGGTCATCCTGTTCACCAGCCTCGCGATCGCGATCGCGATCAACGTTCTCGCCGACCCGCTTGCGGGCCTGCTCGACCGGCTGGCGTTCTCGCGCTCGCCAGACCTGCGCGCCGAACGCGCGACGCTGCGCCATACCGGGGCGGCACTGCCGTTGCGTTCGGGCAGCCCGCTCGACGGCATCGACGAGGACACGTTCGCGCGGCTCACGCGCCGCGCGCTGGGCCACTACAGCGACCTGTCCAAGCTCCTCGCCAGCCCGCTGACCGCGCTTCCGCTCATCGACGAGCGACTGGCACAACGCGGCGCACCAGACCAGCCGCTGGAGCGGGCCAATGAACTCAAGGCGCTGCTGGCCGACCGCATCTCCCGCCTCAAGCCCCGCGACGGCGGCGACTTCGGCACTACCGAGCAATGGCGTTATTACAACGCGCTGTACTTCCCCTACGTCGTCGGTGTCCGCGCGTACGCGCAGAACGCCACCGCCGCAGGCCTGGACCCCGTCGCCCGGCAGGCCTGGCAGTGGTTCGTCACCGAGGTGCCACAGCGGTCCCTGCACAACTGGCAGAACGCGGCGGCCCTGCTGATCGCCGCCGATCTGCGCGGCCAACTGGTCGCCGCGCAAGACTGACAAAACACCCCTGACCGGCGCTTGGCAGTAGCTGGCAGCGTCTGGCGTCGATCTGGCAGTGCCTTCTCGCCAGCATCGGTGACATGACCGCCATCACCAACCGGCCCGTCGCCTCATCGACGGACTCACTACTGCGCTTCGCCCTTCGTGCCGACGCCACCCTGTGCGCCGGTATCGGTTTGCTCATCGCTATGGCCGCGGATCCGCTATCGCGGCTGTCGGGCCTGTCGCCCACCGCCGAATGGATCGGCGGTGCGGCGCTGGCCGGGTACGGCGTGCTGCTGTACACGGCCGCGGGCCTCCACAACGTCCGGCGCGTCGGCATCGGCGTGCTCGCGGGCAATATCGTGTTCGCGATTCTCGTCTCGGCGGTACTTGCGGCGGGTTGGCTGCCGCTGACGGAACTCGGCGTCGCCGCGACGATCGCGTTCACCATCGCGACTCTTGCATTCGCCTACGCCCAGTACCTCGGAGTGCGCCGCCTGGCGTGACTCCCACATGACTGGTCCGGGGCTGCCGTCGTCAGAGGTTGCGGTGTCGGCCCCGGCACCGGTCACCAGAAAACCCCACAAGAAAGGCATCTTCATGACCGCCATCACTTCCCGGAGGCTCAGCGAGTCGACCGACTCGCTTTTGCGCTTCGCAATGCGGGCCGACGCCGTCCTGACCGGGCTGGCCGGCATCGCCGGTATCCCGGTGGCCGGTTGGCTCGCGGACACATCGGGCACGACCGTCGCGTTCGAGTACGGCATGGCCGCGTTCTTCATCGCCTACGGTGTGGTCGTGTTCGGGCTCGCCGCGTTGTCGTCGGTGAAGCGGCCTGGCATGGTCGTCGTCATCGCCAACCTGCTGTACACGGTGGCCGCCATCGTCTTCGTGCTCGCAGGTGCCTTCCCGCTGACCACCACTGGTGTGGTCCTGGCGCTGGCGAGCGGCGTGTACACCGCCGTGTTCGCCGAGCTGCAGTACCAGGGGTGGCGCCGCATCAAGGCGTAAATCGTTGCGGCTCAGGCCCGCTCGGCTCTGTCGGGCGGGCCTAGAGCTTGCGCAGGCGCAGCCGGTTGATCGAGTGGTCGGCGTCCTTGCGCAGAACCAGCGTCGCCCGCGGACGCGTCGGCAGGATGTTCTCGATCAGGTTGGGGCGGTTGATGGAGTGCCAGATGTCGCGGGCGGCGAACACCGCGGCATCGTCGGTCAGCGTGGCGTAATGGTGGAAGTGTGATGCGGGATCGGCGAACGCCGTCGACCGCAGTCCGAGGAACCGGTTGATGTACCACTGCTCGATGTCCTCGATGCGCGCGTCGACATACACCGAGAAGTCGAACAGATCCGAAACCATCAGCGCCGGGCCAGTCTGTAACACGTTGAGGCCCTCGAGGATCAGGATGTCCGGGTGCCGGATGATCTGCTTTTCGCCTGCCACGATGTCGTACAGCAGATGCGAGTAGACCGGCGCGCAGACCTGGTCGGCGCCCGACTTCACCGCCGTGACGAAACGCATCAACGCGCGCCGGTCATAGCTCTCCGGAAAACCCTTGCGGTGCATGAGGTTTCGTCGCCCTAGATCGGCGTTCGGATACAGGAACCCGTCGGTGGTGACCAGGTCGACGCGGGGGTGATGCCCCCAGCGGGCGAGAAGTGCTTGCAGCACACGGGCGGTGGTGGATTTTCCGACGGCGACGCTCCCTGCAACCCCGATGACGAACGGCACCGGCCGGTCCGGGTTTTGGTGCGGCTCGCCGAGGAACTCCGCGGTCGTCGCGAACAGCCGTTGCCGCGCGGCGACCTGCAGGTGGATCAGCCGGGCCAGTGGGAGATAGACCTCTTCGACCTCGAGCAGGTCGATCTTCTCGCCTAGACCACGCAGCTGGAGCAGTTCGCCTTCGGTGAGTTTCAGCGGCGTTGACATGCGCAGTGCACGCCATTGACTCCGGTCGAACTCCACATAGGGGCTCGGCTCGCTCAGCCGCGGCATGAGGTCAGTCTTGCATTTACCGTTGATGCCATGAACGCCGCCACCTTGATCCGCGAATATCTGCTGCTCGGTCTGCGTTTCGACCGGGTCGAGGAAGGCTATGTCGACTCCTTCACCGGCGACCCGGCGCTGCGTGAGCAGGTGCAGAACGAGCCAACGCCCGATCCCGCCGACCTGGCCATCCAGGCCGAGCATCTGGCCGCCGAGGTGCCGCTCGCCGACGGACTCGATCCGGTCCGGGCCGACTACGTCAGCGCCCACATGCGCGCCCTGGCGTGTGCCGGCCGCAAGTTCGCCGGCGAGAAGGTCGGCTTCGTCGACGAGGTCGAGGCGTACTTCGACGTGCACATCGCCAAGGGCGATCCCGAGCAGTACCGGCAGGCACACCGCAAGCTCGACGAGGCCCTCGGCGGCAGTGGCCCGCTCGCGGAGCGGATGCAGGCCTACCGGACGTCCGAGGAAATCCCCCCCGCACGGCTGGAGGAGTGCATTCACGCGTTCTCCAGTGCATTACGCGACCGGGTGCGCGCAGAATTCCCGCTGCCCGACTCCGAAACCATCACCTACGAAGTGGTCACCGACAAGCCGTGGTCGGGATTCAACTATTACCTGGGCGAGTACCGGTCAACAGTGGCCGTCAACGCCGACCTCAAACAGCAGATGTCCAATCTGCCCCGGTTGGTGGCCCACGAGTCCTATCCCGGCCACCACACCGAGCATTGCCGCAAGGAGGCGGGTTTAGTCGAGGGCAAGGGTCAGACCGAGCAGACCATCTTCCTGGTCAACACACCGCAATGCCTGATGGCTGAGGGCCTGGCCGACCTGGCGCTGTACGCCGCGATCGGCCCAAGCTGGGGCGGCTGGGCCGGCGAGATCTACGCCGATCTCGGGCTCCGGTTCGACGGTGAACGCGCCGAGGCCGTATCCGAGGCCGCCGCCGCGCTGGCCGACATACGACAGGATGCGGCGCTGATGCTGCACGACGAGCACCGTGACGTCGATGACGTCGTCGCGTTTCTGAGGCGCTGGCTGCTGGTCAACGACGAACGCGCCCGGCAGATGCTGCGGTTTTTGTCCTCGCCGCTGTGGCGCGCCTACACGAGCACCTACGTCGAGGGCTACCGCCTCTTGCGCGGCTGGCTGGACGGCCGGCCTGACGGCGTCAGCCTCACCGAACGGTTTGGGCGGCTCCTGGATGAGCCGCTGATCCCGTCGGCGCTGCGGGCATAGCGAAGTCACATCTGCCACACAGGTCACCGCGGCGGGAATTTCTCGAGTTGCCCGCCTGTCAGCGACACTGTCGCTGGCGCGACTTTGTCCCCGGTAGGCGGGCACAACGCGCACACACTCTGCGGCGTGGGAGTTGGGGTTCCTCCGGTGCGTGAGGTGACCCGATTAGGCTGGAGCCATGCCAGCTGACTCGACCGCGACCACCACAGCCCCGGCCCTCGGCGCCGAATACGCCGAAACCGCAAGCGCCGCCTACCGCGCCGCGTTGCAGGTGATCGAGTCCGTCGAGCCGCGCATCGCCGCGGCGACGCGCAAAGAGCTTGCCGATCAACGGGATTCACTCAAGCTGATCGCCAGCGAGAACTACGCCTCGCCGGCGGTCTTGCTGACGATGGGCAGCTGGCTGTCCGACAAGTATGCCGAGGGCACGATCGGGCACCGGTTCTACGCGGGCTGCCAGAACGTCGACACCGTCGAGAGCGTGGCCGCCGAACACGCCCGCGAGCTGTTCGGCTCGCCCTACGCGTATGTCCAGCCGCACTCGGGCATCGACGCCAACCTCGTTGCGTACTGGGCGATCCTGGCCACCCGGGTAGAAGCGCCAGCCCTCGCCGAGCAAGGCGCCAAGCACGTCAACGATCTGTCCGAATCGGACTGGGAGCAGCTGCGCAGCAAGCTCGGCAACCAGCGGCTGTTGGGCATGTCGCTGGATGCGGGCGGGCATCTCACCCACGGCTTCCGGCCCAACATCTCCGGCAAGATGTTCCACCAGCGCAGCTACGGCACCGACCCGGCCACCGGGCTGCTCGACTACGACGCGCTGGCCGCCGCTGCGCGTGAGTTCAAGCCGCTGGTACTCGTCGGCGGCTACTCGGCCTACCCGCGCCGGGTCAACTTCGCCAAGCTGCGCGGGATCGCCGATGAGGTGGGGGCCACCCTGATGGTCGACATGGCACACTTCGCCGGGCTGGTGGCGGGCAAGGTGTTCACCGGCGACGAAGACCCGGTGCCGCACGCCCACGTGACGACCACCACGACGCACAAGTCGCTGCGCGGTCCGCGCGGCGGGCTCGTGCTCGCAACGTCTGAGTACTCAGACGCCGTGGACAAGGGCTGCCCGATGGTGTTGGGCGGTCCACTTTCTCACATCATGGCCGCCAAGGCGGTCGCGCTGGTCGAGGCCCGCCGGCCAGCGTTCCAGGCTTATGCCCAACAGGTGGCGGACAACGCCAAGGCGCTGGCCGACGGCTTCCTCAAGCGGGGTGCGCGGCTGGTCACCGGCGGCACCGACAACCACATCGTGCTGCTCGACGTCACCTCGTTCGGCGTCACAGGGCGCCAGGCCGAATCCGCGCTGCTGGACTCGGGCGTCGTCACCAATCGAAACTCGATTCCGGCCGACCCCAACGGCCCCTGGTACACCAGCGGCATCCGATTGGGTACCCCGGCGCTGACCACTCGCGGATTCGGGGCCGACGATTTTGATCGTGTCGCCGAGCTGATCATCGATGTGCTCTCCAACACGCAACCCGAGGGCAGCTCGAAGGCCAAGTACAAGCTGGCCGACGGCACCGCGCAGCGGGTGCACGCCAGCGCCGCCGAGTTGTTGTCGGCCAACCCGCTGTACCCGGGCCTGACGCTGTAGCCAGACGGCACGCCGGTGGGAATTTTACGATTCCCACAGAATTGGGTTACTGTAACTGCATGGCACAGAAACCTGTACCGAACGCGCTGATTCTTGAGCTGGAGCCGGTTGTGGCCGCCGAAATTCGCCGCCACCTCGACTCCGAAGACCTCTGGTATGCCCACGACTACGTGCCATTCGAGCAGGGTGAGAACTTCGCATTCCTAGGCGGCCGAGACTGGGATCCGTCGCAGGTGACGCTGCCCAAGCACGTCACAGACGCCCTCGAGATCCTGTTAATCACCAAGGACAACCTCGCCGGCTACCACCGTGAGTTCGTCTTCAGCTTCATCCTCGAGGACAGGTGGGGCCGTTGGATCGGCCGCTGGACCGCCGAGGAGCACCTGCACGCCATAGCGTTGCGCAACTATTTGGTGGTCACCCGCGAGATTGACCCGACGGCCAACGAGGACGTGCGGGTCGAGCATGTGATGAAGGGCTACCGGGCCGACACCTACAGCCAGGTGGAGCGGCTGGTGTTCATGGCGTTCTTCGAGCGCGCGCACGCCGTCTTCTGCCGCAACCTGGAAGCCCAGATCACCGAGCCCGTCCTCAAGGGTCTGGTCGGCCGCATCGCCAAGGACGAGGAGCGGCACGAGGAGTTCTTCGCCAACCTTGTCACGCACTGCCTGTGCTACACACACGACGAGACGATCGAGGCGATCGCACGCCGCGCCGCCGAGCTCGGCGTGGTGGGCGGTGACATCGACGCGTATGTGGACAAGGTCGCCAACATGGCCGAGGTGGGCATCTTCGGGCCCGAGCAATTGCGTCAGGTGATCACCGACCGCATCACCGCGTGGGGCCTGGCGGACGAGCCGTCACTGCGCCAGTTCGTCTGACGGGTTAGCCACGGCGCGCCTGCGCGGCGCATACCGCGCGACGAGAGTAGCGTCGCTCTCGATGGCTAGCGACATGCTCTGCTATCCGGGCGGTGCCGATCGTTTCGATCACGAGAGGACCGGCCCCGGTCCTGGTACCGCAGTGTCCGCCGAGATGTTCGTGCGGGGCCGCGCGGGCTCGAGGAGCGCTACGTGACTGATTCGCCCGTCCGGACCTATGTGCTCGACACCTCCGTGCTGCTGTCCGATCCCTGGGCCTGCACGCGGTTTGCCGAACACGAAGTCGTGGTCCCACTGGTGGTCATCAGCGAACTGGAAGCCAAGCGGCATCACCACGAGCTTGGCTGGTTCGCCCGGCAGGCACTGCGGATGTTCGACGATCTGCGGCTCGAGCACGGTCGGCTGGATCAGCCGATCCCCGTTGGGACACAAGGTGGGTCGTTGCACGTCGAGCTAAACCATAGCGATCCGACGGTCTTGCCGGCGGGCTTTCGGACCGAGACGAACGATGCGCGGATCCTGACCTGTGCGGCGAACCTTGCGGCGGAGGGCAAGCGAGTCACGTTGGTGAGCAAGGATATTCCGCTGCGGGTGAAGGCTGGCGCGGTCGGGCTATCCGCCGACGAGTATCACGCACAGGATGTCATCACCTCCGGCTGGACGGGGATGGACGAGATCGAGGTGTCGGCCGACGAGATCGACACGTTGTTCGCCGATGGCGAGATCGACCTTGCTGCAGCACGTAATCTTCCGTGCCACACCGGCATTCGGCTTCTCGGTGGAAACTCTCACGCCTTGGGCCGCGTCAACGCCGAGAAGCGGGTGCAGCTGGTCCGCGGCGACCGCGAGGTATTCGGGTTGCGCGGGCGGTCCGCCGAACAGCGGGTCGCGCTGGACCTCTTACTGGACGAGTCGGTCGGCATCGTCTCGCTCGGCGGCAAGGCGGGCACGGGCAAGTCCGCGCTCGCGCTGTGCGCCGGGCTTGAGGCGGTGCTGGAGCGCCGCACCCACCGCAAGGTCGTGGTCTTCCGGCCGCTGTACGCGGTCGGCGGACAGGATCTCGGCTACCTGCCGGGCAGTGAGAGCGAGAAGATGGGCCCGTGGGCGCAAGCGGTCTTCGACACTCTCGAAGGACTGGCCAGCCCGGCGGTGCTCGAAGAGGTGCTGTCCCGCGGCATGCTGGAGGTGCTGCCGCTGACCCACATCCGCGGCCGCTCGCTGCACGACTCGTTCGTCATCGTCGACGAGGCGCAATCCCTGGAACGCAACGTGCTGCTGACCGTGCTGTCCCGGCTGGGCGCGGGTTCGCGGGTGGTGCTCACCCACGACATCGCCCAGCGCGACAACCTGCGGGTGGGCCGGCACGACGGGGTTGCTGCGGTGATCGAGAAACTCAAGGGCCACCCGTTGTTCGCGCACATCACGCTGCTGCGCAGCGAGCGCTCGCCGATTGCGGCGCTGGTGACCGAGATGCTCGAGGAGTTCAGCCCGGGCGCTCTTCCGTAAGGAGCCCCCCGAGGCTGCCCCGGTAGGCTGCCATGGTGCCGAAACGACCCGACAACCAGGCCTGGCGGTACGGCAGGACCGTCCTGGGTGTGCTCGTGGCCGCCGCGGTGCTGATAGTCGGTGGCCTTACCGGGCACGTCAGGAGGGCCGATGCGGACAACGCCAACTGCTCTCAGGTCAAGTGCGTGGCGCTGACGTTCGACGACGGCCCAAGCCCGTTCACCGACCGGCTCCTGCAGATCCTGAACGACAACGACGCCAAGTCGACTTTCTTCTTGATCGGCAACAAGGTTGCGGCGAATCCCGCAGGCGCCAAGCGCATCGCGGACGCAGGCATGGAGATCGGCAACCACACGTGGGAACACCCCAACATGACGACCATCCCGCCGGAGGACATCGCTAGTCAGATATCCAAGGCCAATGATGCGATCAGGGCCGCGACCGGTGAGACCCCGAAGCTACTCCGCACGGCGGGCGGGCTGATCAACGACAACGTGCTGGCGGGGGCCAAGCAACAGGCCATGGCCGACATCAATTGGGACGTTATCCCTTTCGACTGGATCAACGACTCCAACACCGCGGCCACCACCTACATGCTCAAGACCCAGATCAAGCCGGGCTCGGTCGTGCTGTTCCACGACACCTACTCCAGCACAGTCGATGTCGTATACCAGTTCATCCCGGTGCTGAAGGCCAACGGCTATCACCTGGTGACTGTCAGCCAGCTAGTCGGTCCGCGCGAGCCCGGCAGCACCTACGGCAGCCGGGATAACGGCGTGCCGGCAAACGACATCACGGACATTCCGCCCGCGGAGATCCCGACGCTGCCTAACACGCCGTCGCCCAAGCCGATGCCGAACTTCCCGATCACCGACATCCCGAACGCGAACTCCGGCGGCGCCAACAACGGGGCTTAGCCGCGGCGGCTTCCTCGGATCAGGAACCATCCCGCGGCCGCCGCGCCGCCCAACGCCACCACTCGGTCGGCCCGGTCGGCCTTGGGCAGGTCGAGCAGCGAGACCAGACCCAGCATTGCGAACCCGGTCCGCAGCGCGGGTTGGCTCGTTGCCGTCGTGACCAGAGCCCCAGCGCTCTGGGTCGTCCTGGGTGCGGGGGCACAGTTGACGGGCACAGATTCTCCTTCGAAGGCCTTTCCAACTCGGGCGGATTCGACGGTAATTCAGTGATAACCGCCGAGAAATCGGGTGTTTCCCTATTCCTCGCCTATTCGTCGGGCTTACCCATGTGTCGGCCCAGTTCGGCGCGCGACTTGATGCCGAGCTTGCGATAGATCCGGGCCAGGTTTGCCTCGACCGTCTTCGGGCTGATGAACAGCGCGGCCGCGACGTCGCGGTTCTTCATGCCCGACGCCGCCAGCTCGGCGACGCGTTGTTCGGAGGGGGTGAGCTGCCCGCTTTGGCGAGGGCCGACATTCACGCGGACGAGTTCCGTGCGAACCCGGTTCGCCCACAGCGGAACGTGGAGCCTGTCGAAGATGTCAAAGGCTTCCTGCAGGCTGGCCGTGGCCGACTCCTTCTTGCGCTGCCTGCGCTGAAGTTGGCCGAGCTGCAACAGAGTTCGCGCCCGTTCGAATGGCATTGCCATGCGGTCGTGGTCGGCCATCGCACGCTGTGCGGCCTCGGTGGCCGCGTCGAGATCTCCGAGCGATGCCAGCAGCATGCTTCGGCCGCGGGCACCGGCGGCCAGCATCCATAGGCGGTCAAGACTGCGGCCGTTGCGCTCGAGTGCATCCACCAGGGGCTCCGCCTCGGCGAGACGACCCAGCTGGATGAGCGCCTCGATGGCGTCGGGCAGAAACGCCGCGTTTGGCAGTTCGGTCGGGCTTGTCGCCGGATCGAACTTGGTCACCAACGGCTGCAGGGTTGCGATCGCAGCCTCGTAATTACCCAGTGACACGTCCAGGAACCCCATTGTGGCAATCACGCGCTCCGCCAGCCGAAATGACCCGATGCGCTTGCTGATCTCGATCGCCTCGTTGACCGCCTGCCGGGCGGTGGCTTCGCGGCCGTCGTAGGTGGCCAACTTGGCTCGCAGGCTGAGTGCCAAGAACATCGGCGTGTCACCGCCGAGTTGGCGTGCTCGCTCCATGGCATCCTCGGCGACGAGATCGGCCTCCACGAAGTCACCCCGCCAGATGCTGGTCAGCACGACGTGCTGCGCGATGAAGACGAGCTCGCCCTCCTCACCCTTCTCCAAGCAGCGGCGCCGCACAGCCTGCAGCTCGCGATGGGCCTCGTCAAGGCGGCCGCTCCACGCCAGCAAGAGCATGCGTTGAACATGTGGCCGAAATACCAACGGTGTGAAGATCTCCGGATCCTCCAAATCGACTGCCCGACGAAGACTCACGCCGTCCAGACCTTGCCCGCCTAGGAACCGAAGCACCGCTTGCATGCCAAGCGCCAAGCTCAGCAAGTGAGGCTGTCCGAGCTGCTCGGCGTGCGTGACCGCCTCGTCGACCGTTGCCAGGCTCGCTTCGGCCTGGTTGGCATTGAGCAGGTTGTACGCCAACGTGATCAGGATTTGCACCCGTAGCGGGCTGTCTCCTTCCACGTCGTCCAGGGCGCGCTGCAACAGTCGTGCTCCCTCGAAGAAGCCGTCGCCGTAGAGCCGCACAATGGCCAAGCGGCACAACGCTTCTGCGCGCAAGTTGCCCGGCGCCAGCCGCTCGATCGTCTCCTCGAGTACGACGCGTGCGCGCTCGTGGTCGCCGGCATCGAAATGATGCAGGGCCGAGCGGAGCCGCCGCAGGGGTGTATCGCCGCCGAGCCCGATCGCCAGGTCCATCAGCTCGGCGGCGGCCACGGGCGCACCGCGCATGCGTGCGGAGTCGGCCGCCTCGTCGAGCGCCCTAAGCGTTTCGTCGTCGCCGCTGGTCGCCGCCAATGCCAAATGCCTCGCCCGCAGTTCGGGCTCGTCGACGATGTCGGCGAGCCGTCGATGCATCGTGCGGCGCTGTCCCGGCGCGGCCTCGGTATATACGCCCCTGGCCAGCAGGGGGTGGGCGAAGTGAATCCGGTTGCCGTCGATCGCGATGATGCCTTTGGTTTCGGCATTTTCGAGAAGTTCGATCAACCGGCTGTCATCGCTGATCGTCACGCTGGCGACCTGCTCAAACGTTGGCGACGCCAAGCATGACGCGGCGAGCAATGCGTCGTGCACGTCGGGGTCGAGGCTGCCGATCCGGGCGCGTACCACGTCGGACAGCGTGCGCGGCAGCGTCGTCTCGACGCCGGGTGCCTTATCGTCGATTGCGCGCGCCAATTCGATGGCGTAGAACGGATTTCCGCCCGAGACCTCGTGGATGCGCCCCATCGCCGGGCGAGAGAAGGGTCGGCGCAGCCGCGCCGACACTGCCGCATGTAGGTCATGTATAACCAACGGGCGCAACCGGATCCGATTGACGGCGTCCGGCCGCGGCATTTGCAGCCAAGTCGCGCTCGCGCCGGCGCCCGCTTCAGTGCGCACGCTGCATAGGACGCCCACCGGTCCCGACAGCCGCCGCGCGGCAAATGCGATGACGTGCATGCTGGACGGGTCGATCCATTGCAAGTCATCAATAGCCACCAGCAGCGGCCCGTTGTCGGCGAGACGTTCGACGACCGACAGAAACGCGGCCGCCACGGCGCGTTGGTCGGTGGCTGAGCCGTTTTCCGCCCGCAGCAGCACCTGATCCACGGCGACCCGCTGCGGCTCCGGGAGGTCCGCCCATGCCGACTGGTCCACTCCCTCCAGCAGGTCGGCGAGCCCGGCGTAGGCGAGCACTGATTCGGCCGCCGCGGCACGCGCGGACAGCACCCGGTAACCCCCGTCACGTGCTCGCTCCAACGCAGCTAACCAGATCGTGGTCTTTCCGATGCCAGGCTCGCCCTCGATCAGCAATGCCGACGGCACAACGGATGCAGAGGCCAAGAATTCACCGACCGCGCGTGCCTCCGATCGACGGCTTGCCATGCCAACCCCCGGCATATGTAGAAGAATTCCAGCAAACGGTGCAGCAGTCTACATATCGGCTATCTCCGCTGGTCGATGGTCCGCTGGCAACGTGCGTTGCGGTATTTCATACCCACCACCCCCCGGTTTCACGCATTCGCTGGTAGAGCTCGACACGGGACTGGATGCCGAGCTTGCGGGTCGACCATTCAGCTGCCCGGGCAGGCGGGTTACCCTCCGATTGCTCTTCTAGTCGCCGTCCTTGACCTTGGCCATGGCCAATACGTCTAGCCGTCGATCCAACTCTTCCAGCGACAGCTTGTCGCCGATCAGCCCGCGGTCGATCACGGTCTGACGGATCGTCTTGCCCTCCTTGATGGCCTGCTTGGCGACCGCCGCGGCCTCTTCGTAGCCGATTGCGGAGTTCAGCGGCGTCACGATCGACGGCGACGACTCGGCCAGCTGGCGCAGGCGCTCCTCGTTGGCGACCAGGCCGTCGATGCACCGCCCGGCGAACAACCGTGACACGTTCGCCAGGATCTTGAACGACTCCAGCAGGTTGCGCGCCATCATCGGGATGTACACGTTGAGCTCGAATGCGCCGTTGCCCCCGCCCCACGCGATCGCGGCGTCATTGCCGATCACCTGCGCGGCCACCTGCGTCACCGCCTCCGGGATGACCGGGTTGACCTTGCCCGGCATGATCGAGCTGCCTGGCTGCAGGTCCGGCAGCCGGATCTCGCCGAGACCGGTGAGTGGACCCGAGCCCATCAGGCGGATGTCATTGGCGATCTTGGTCAGCGACACCGCGATTGTCCGTAACGCGCCGGACGCCTCGACCAGCCCGTCGCGCGCCGCCTGTGCTTCGAAATGGTTTGCCGCGACGCGCAATTCGGCAAGGCTGGTGTGTTCGGTCAAGACGGCCACCACGCGCTCGTCGAATCCGTCGGGCGCGTTCAGGCCGGTGCCGACGGCAGTGCCGCCGATGGCCAGCTCGCCCAGCCTCGGCAGCGTGGCCCTGACCCGCTCGATACCGGCCTCGACTTGGCGGGCATAGCCGGAAAACTCCTGACCCAGTGTCACCGGTACCGCATCCATCAGGTGGGTGCGGCCTGACTTGACCACTGTGCGCCACTGCCGGGCCTTCGATACCAGCGATTCGTGCAGCACTTCCAGTGCCGGAATCAGGTGCCGCACAGCGGCTTCGGTCGCCGCAATGTGCGTCGCGGTGGGGAAGGTGTCGTTCGACGACTGAGACATGTTCACATCATCGTTGGGGTGCACGGTGACACCGTTCTGCGCGGCGACGCTTGCGATCACCTCATTGGCGTTCATGTTCGAGCTCGTTCCCGAGCCGGTCTGGAAAACGTCGATGGGGAACTGGTTGTCGTGCAGGCCGTCCGCGATCTCGGCGGCCGCCGCGATGATCGCGTCGGCCTTATCGGGGGAGAGCAGTCCGAGGTCCTTGTTCACCTGCGCGCACGCGCCTTTGAGCAGACCCAGCGCGCGGATCTGGGTGCGCTCGAGCCCGCGGCCCGAGATCGGGAAGTTCTCCACCGCCCGCTGCGTCTGAGCGCGCCACAATGCGGTGATCGGGACCCGGACCTCGCCCATGGTGTCGTGCTCGATGCGGTATTCGGCAGCCTCATCGACTGCACTGTCGGTGGTCATTTGCGCCCTTCCCGTGTGAGTGATTTACGGCAGCGGCTGGAAGGCGCTGCTGTCGCCGGTGAAATCGATCGCGGAGTATTCGTTGAGCTTGGAGAGTCGGTGGTATGCCTCGATCATCCGGACGGTCCCGGACTTCGACCGCATGACGATCGACTGCGTGGTGCAGCCGCCGCTGTAGTAATGGACACCCTTGAGTAGGTCTCCGTCGGTGACACCGGTGGCGCAGAAGAACACGTTGTCACCGGACACCAGGTCTTCAGTCATCAGAATCTGGTCGAGGTCGTAGCCAAGATCGAGCGCCTTCTGGCGCTCTTCGTCGTCCTTCGGCGCGAGCTGGCCCTGGATCGCGCCACCCATGCAACGGATGGCGGCGGCGGCGATGATGCCCTCCGGGGTGCCTCCGATACCGGCAAGGAGATCGGTGCTGGTGTTGGGTCGGCACGCCGAGATCGCACCGGCCACGTCACCGTCGGAGATCAGCCGGCACCGGGCGCCCGCCGCACGGACATCGTCGATCAGCTGCGCATGGCGCGGCCGGTCCAGGATGCACACCGTCAGGTCCGACACGGACACGTGCTTGGCCTTGGCGACCTCGCGGATGTTCTCGCCGATCGGGGCGGTGATGTCGATGGCGTCGACGGCCTCGGGTCCGACGGCGATCTTGTTCATATAGAACACCGCCGACGGATCGAACATCGTGCCCCGCTCGGATACCGCCAGCACCGAGATCGCGTTGGCCAGCCCCTTGCTCATCAGCGTGGTGCCGTCGATCGGGTCGACCGCGAAGTCGCAGGGCGGGCCGTCGCCGTTGCCGACCTCCTCGCCGTTGTAGAGCATCGGGGCGTTGTCCTTCTCGCCCTCACCGATCACCACGACACCGCGCATCGAAACCGAGTTGACGAGCTCGCGCATCGCGTCGACCGCCGCGCCGTCGCCACCTTCTTTGTCGCCACGGCCGACCCAGCGACCCGCCGCCATCGCACCGGCTTCAGTGACTCGTACGAGTTCGAGGGCGAGGTTGCGGTCGGGGGCTTCACCACGCGAGGGGCTCATGCGCCGATTGTTCCATTAGCCAATCCCGAGCGGGCAGGCGGCTTTGCCGTCGGGCCAGATTTTCCGGCCTGGGATACTTGCGGTCGTGAGCACCCAGCCGCAGCCGGCGCCCAAGCCCGAGAAGTCGCGGCTGCTGCAGGACGGTCGCGACATGTTCTGGTCGATCGCTCCGCTGGTGATCGCGTGCATCGTGCTGGCCGGGATCCTCGGCATGTGCTCGTTTGCGCCGAGCGGACCGGGCAAAGGGCCGGCGCCGAACTATGACGCTCCGGCCGCACTGCAGGCCGACGCCGATGCCCTCAAGATCCCGATCCGAGTGCCGCGGCTGCCCGACGGCTGGCACTCAAACTCGGGTGGCCGCAAAGGCATCGAAGATGGCCGCACCGACCCGGCGTCGGGCCGGCCTGCGCGGGCGGTCACGTCCACCGTCGGCTACCTGACACCGAGTGGGATGTACTTGAGCCTGACGCAGAGCAACGCCGACGAGGACAAGCTCGTCGCCTCGATCAACACCGACCTGGTTCCGACGGGCGCCCACGACGTGGACGGGGTCAAGTGGGTGGTTTACGAGGGCGGCGACAAGGGCGGCAGGCCGGCGGAACCGGTGTGGACCACCCGGCTGGTGGGTCCTGGCGGGCCGGCACAGATTGCAATAACCGGCGCCGCCGGTACCGATGAGTACCGTATTCTGTCAGCGGCGACGCAGACCCAGTCGCCATTGCCCGCCAAATAGACGGAGGCCCGATGACCTCGCCGCAAGCCGACCTGACCGGATGGACCGCCGCGCCGTTTTCCGCGGCCGGTTACACGCACGACGTCTATCGAAAGGGGGAGGGCCCCGGCGTTGTGCTGATTCCGGAGTTGCCAGGGTTAACTCCCGAGGTGCTTGGATTGGGTAACCACTTGGTGGACAACGGATTCACGGTGGCAAGCCCGTCGCTGTTCGGCACTCCGGGCGCGGCAGCCCTCAGGCCAGGTGCGATCCCGGTCATGCTGCGAAGCTGTGTGGCAAGGGAATTCGCCGGATTTGCATTGAACGCCGACCGGCCGGTGGCTCATTACCTGCGCGCGCTGGCCCGCGACCTCAACGAGAATACGCCGGGCAAGGGCGTCGGGGTGATCGGTCAGTGCTTCACCGGCGGCTTCGCGCTGGCGGCAGCGGTCGACGACAGCGTGTTGGCGCCGGTGGTGAGCCAGCCGTCGGCGCCGATTCCGCTGACGCCCAAGCACAAGCGTGATCCCGGACTTTCTGAAGGCGAGCTGAAAGTCATCGAACAGCGTGTCGCCAACGAGGGCCTGTGCGCGCTGGGTCTGCGGTTCAGCGAGGACCGGTTGTCCCCGGGGGAGCGCTTCAAGACGCTAAAGGACCGGCTTGGCGACGCGTTCGAAGTGATCGAAATCAACTCGAAGAAGGGCAATGAGCACGGCTTCGGCAAGATGGCCCACTCCGTGTTGACCTTGGAGGTCCGCGAGGTTGACCTGCACCCCGCCTATGAGGCACGCAGGCGCGTCGTCGAATTCCTCACCGCGCGTCTGAGCGCGAATTAGACGGAGGAGAGGCCGAGCTAGGCGCGGGCTGGGTGCGGCCGGTCTTCACGCGCCGCGCCGGCCACCCGAGAAGTCTTCTCTGCTCGGGTTTTTCATCGTCCCGTGCGGGTTGATCCATCGGCACGCCCTTGTAGACGGCCAAATAGACGCTGATTGTGGTGACGATGACGATCATCAGCACCGGACCACGCCCCAAACATCGCGGTTCCGGCGAACCCCGCAAGCAACATCAGTGCCGGGTCGAGGCAAGCGTCCTCGGGCACCAGGATCGGCCGCAGCCGCCAGCGCACGCTTCTGGGTCAGCGTGAATTCGGTCTCCATGGCAATCACGCTAGCCAGGTTGCGCGGTCGGAACGTGGAATTCGTCAGGGAAGCGCCGAGCGCTTTTCGGCCTGCTTGGCCCGCTGGTCGTGGATGAAGCGAATCGACATGCGCTGCATGAGGTTTGGCGCAAGGCGCGCGAACACCCACTGGGCGTGCGCGATTCGTGGTTTCACCAGGATCGCCTTGTTCTTCTCGACGGCCCGCAGAACGTCGTCGGCCAGCCGGTCGGGGTCGTAGGCCTTTCCGCGCTGAGTCTGAAGAAAGTAATCGCGGCCGACGAAGCCCCCGATCGCCCCCTTGTCCAGGATGGGGGTTTCCACCGCGGCGGGGCAGACCACCAGCACGCTGACCCCCCGGGCGACGGCCTCGGAGCGCAGCGCCAGCGACATGCCGACAACGGCGTGCTTGGTCATCACGTAGCTGGTGACCTGCCCGGCGGCGGTCAGGCCGGCCATCGACGCCGTGTTGATGATGTGCCCGTGTCCCTGCTGGACCATCAGCGGATAGGCCGCGGCGACGCCGTGCACCACGCCGCGGATGTTGATATCGATGATCGCGTTCCACTGGTCAAGCGTCAGCAGCTCGGTGTCGCCGCCCCAGACGATGCCCGCGTTGTTGAACATCAGGTCCAGCCGGCCGGCCCGGTTCACCACCTCGTCGACGGTTGCCTGCACCGCGGCCGGGTCGGTGACATCGAGGCGTGCGGAATGTGCGCGGTCGCCGAGCGCCGCGGCCACCCGCGCGGCGGCGTCTCCGTCGATGTCGGTGCACACGACCTCGGCCCCTTCGCGCGCCAGCGCCCGGCACAGCGCGGCCCCGATGCCCGATCCCGCTCCGGTGACGATTGCTTGCCTTCCGGCGAAACTCATTGCGCCGCAAGCTTCATGACGTGGGCCATCACGTCCGGATACTTCTTCAGGTGTGCCCCGCCGTTGATGTCGAGCACTTCGCCCGTCAGCCAGGATGACGCCGGAGAGCACAGGTACAACACGGCGTTGGCGATGTCCTGCGGCGCGCCCGCCCGGCCGAGCGCGGTGTTGTCCACGTAGTCGTCGACCACGCCGGGTATGGCGGCGGCGGGCTCGGTGAGCGGAGTGTGCACGAAGCCGGGCGCCACCGCGTTGACGCGAATACCCCGCGGTCCCAGCTCAAGCGCCGCGACCTGGGTGAGCATCGACAGCCCGGCCTTGGCCGCGCAGTAAGCGCTCATGCCCGCGGCGGGTTGCCTGCCGTTGAGCGAGCTGATCGACACCAGCACCCCGCCGTCGCCGAGCGTGCGGCCCGCGTGTTTGGCGACGATGAACGCCCCGGTGAGGCAGACGTCGATGACCGAACGGAAGTCCTCGACCGGCATGTCGGTGATCATGCCGACGTTGGAGAAGCCGGCGCAGTTGACCACGACGTCGAGCGGGCCGGTCCGGTCGAAGAGTCGCTTCACCGACTCCTCGTCGGTGACCTCGACCTCGGCGGCGGTATGTGGCTCACCCAGTTCGACGGCCCGGCTGCGCGCGCCGTCGGCGTTGCGATCGGCCACCGTGACCCGACAGCCGTCGGCCGCCAAGGCCTGGGCCGTCGCCCAGCCGATTCCGGACGCGCCGCCGATGACGACCGCGGCCCGTCCACTACCGTTGCTCATCCAGTTGGCCTTTCGACGAGGAGTAGAACGCGTTCTAACGTCACATCCTGGCGCCGAAAGTGCAATAGCCGCGCCCTGGCAGACTCGACTCGTGACCGAGCTGACGATGTCCGATTCGATTTTCGTTGCCGTACCGCCAAACGAGCTGTATGGGCTGGTATCGGATGTGACCAGGATGGGCGACTGGAGCCCGATCTGCCAGGGCTGCTGGTGGGACGAGGGAGCAGGCCCACGTGTTGGAGCCTGGTTCACCGGCCACAACGAGATCCCCGAGCGCACTTGGGAGACAAGGTGTCAGGTGGTCGCCGCCGATCCCGGTCGGGAGTTCGCGTGGGAGGTCAATCACGGCTGGGTGTACTGGCGATACACGTTCGCACCCGAAAACGGTGGCACCCGGCTCACCGAGTCGTGGGAATTCCTGCCCGCCGGCATCGCCGGGTTTCGCGAGCGCTTCGGCGCACAGGCCGATGCCGAGATCGACAAGCGGCGTGATGCGGCCAGGAGTGGTATTCCCGCCACGCTCGCGGCGATCAAGAAGGCCGCCGAAGCCGGCCAAGCGTAGTCATCGCTGCAGGTGCGTCTTGGCTTCCTGGTAGCCAGCCGTCGGGGCGTCCGCGTCGCGGGTGTAGACGAGGTGCAGCACGCCGGTCTCGAAAGTGTTTGACTCGAGCAGCCTTAAGGGGATCGGCTCACCGTCGTCGAACAGGCGGGCGCCCTTGCGCACGGCGATCGGGTGCACCAGCAGATGCAGTTCGTCGAGCAGCCCGGCGCCGAGCAACTGCCTGACGATCGACACCGATCCGCTCATCGCGATGTCGCCGCCCGGCTCGTTCTTCAGCGCGATGACCGCCTCGACCAGATCGCCCTTCAGCTGCTCGGAATTGCGCCAGGTGAACTGGAGATCCTGATTCGAGACCACAATCTTGCGGGCCTCGCCGAGCGCCTTGGCCATCCCCGCATCCTCACCGCCCGCGGCTTCGCGATCCGGCCACGCGCCAGCGAAGCTGTCGTAGGTTCTGCGGCCAAGCAGCACGGTGTCGGCCGAGCCGAGCTGGCGGTCCACCGCGACGCCCATCTCGTCGTTGAAGTACGGGAAGTGCCAATCCTGCGGGTCTTCGACGACGCCGTCGACGGAGATAAACAGTCCTGCGGTGAGTTTTCTCATGGCGATATCGACCGGGCCCCGCGCAAAAACTCATCGCTTGATGCAACGGAAGCCGATGTGGCTCATGCCGGTGTCGACCGGCTGCGGCCGGCGGGCGGCAGGGCGGTAGCGCAGGCAGTAGTTGTCGGCGCACAGGAATGAGCCGCCCTTGATGACCTTGCGGGGCACCCGGAACTGGGGTAGTTGCGGGTCGTAGCTGCCCGCTTCGCAGCACGGGTCAGCGGCACGCGTGTTGGCATGCCAATCGGAGGTCCACTCCCAGACGTTGCCGGCCATGTCGAAGAGTCCGTATCCGTTGGGCGCGAAGCTGCCGACCGCGGTGGTGCGTCCGTATCCGCGGTCGGGGCGCCACGGGAAGTCGCCGTGCCAGTAGTTGGCCAGCCGCTGGCCGGGCCGTTCGTGCTCGTCGCCCCACGTGTACGTCATGCGCTCGAGGCCGCCGCGGGCCGCCGTCTCCCATTCCGCTTCCGTCGGCAGGGACAGCCCCGCCCACGACGCGTAGGCCTCAGCGTCCTCGTAGGCGACATGAACGACCGGGTGGTCTGCTCGTTTGTCGATCGACGAACGCGGGCCGAGGGGTCGGCGCCACGACGCACCGGGCGTCCACGTCCACCACAAGTTGAGGTGGCGCAGATTGACCGGGCCTTCGGTGCGGGTGAACACCATCGATCCCGGCCGCAGGTTTTCGGCAGGTGCACCGGGGTAATCCGCGGGATTCAACGGTCGTTCGGCGATTGTGACATAGCTTGTGGCGTCGACGAATTCGGCGAAGTCGGCGTTCGTCACCTGATGCGCCTGCACCCAGAAGCCGTCGACGGTGACGGCACGAACGGGCCCCTCTTCGGGGTAGTGCCGGTCGGATCCAAGCACTGCGCTCTGCGCGGGAACCCAGACCAAGTTGTTAGATGTCATCGCGTCTCCAGTGTGCGGTGAGATCGCGATTTCGGCTGCCGTTTCACCGACCTGAGCGCACACTAGACCGTCAGTCACTGAAGACCTGTGCCCAATCGTTGCGCATGCTCACGACGGTCCAGCCGTCCGTCGCTGCCTGCTCCAATGCTTTCTCGGCGCCTGCGGTGTAGTCGAATTCGCGATCTGCGTCGTCGTGCCGCACGAGTAGCCGCAGGCCGTCGGTGAACTCCAGCATCTCGATGTCGCCGTACGAGTTACCTGCGGCGAGGATCGGCCGCCGGCCGATCCGGTCCCACAGCCGCACGAGCTTCATCGGTCCGTCGTCGAGGAACTCCGGCTGGGCGGTGGTGTACACGTGGCCGTCCCGGTAATCCAAACCCACCGAGCTGCCGACCACGCGCTCGGGCGGAATTCCGTACAGCATGCCGGTTATTGGGCGCATGAAATCGCGACCACCGCCGGAGACGATGTAGTTGGTGAACCCATTGGCCTCCAGGTAGCGCAACAGTTCGACCATCGAGCCGGTATCCGCACGCTGTGTACGGGCGGCCCAGCGTCGGATGTTCGGCGTGAGCGAAGAATGTCTCGACGCGACCGCGGTGCTCCTCAACATCGATCGCATGATGAGCCGTAAGGATCGCTCCCACAAGGGGTTCGACGTCGCAGTCGTCGCCCTGGTAGTGCTTGGTCACCGCCTCGCCGAACCACTTCAGATCACCCTTGGCAGCCTGCTGGACGAAGCGCCGGATGAGGAAGTCAAGTTGGATGTACATCGGCTTCTCGCACCACAGCGTGCCATCATTGTCGAAAACCGCCACCCGCGAATCGGGCTCGACCGCGGCGACGACGCGGTCCACGAAGTCGACAATCGCCGACTTCGCGGGCCCGTCGTTCCAGGTGTCGAGCATCTAATCCTTTGCGAGAAACTCGTGCAGCTTCTGCACGGCATGGTTGATCGTGAACGACGCCGCCTCTTGCCGCGGCGGGAACTCCTTGAATGTCTCCAGGAACTGCGTCACGATCGCGCCGGCGTAGAACGCAAGGAAGATGTGGTCGAGCATCCAGTCGTAGTACGTATTGGACGTGACATCGGCGCATTCGAAAGGATCGGTACGCAAGTTGAAGATCTTCGGGGCCCGCAACGGAGTAAAGGGCTCCGCCCAGATCTTCAGCGTGCCTTCGCATCGCTGCTCCATGAAGACGACTTTCCAGTTGTCGAACCGGATGCCGAGCACATCGCCATCATCGGAGAAATAGATGAAGCCCTTCCGCGGACTTTCAGCGGCCTCACCCGTGAGGTACGGCAGCAGGTTGAAGGCGTCGAGGTGGGCCTTGAACTCCTTGTCCCCGACCTTGTGGCCCTGCTTCAGCTTTTCGATGATGTCGGGCTCGCCGGCGGCGGCCAGGAACGTCGGGAACCAGTCGTGGTGCTGGATGATCTCGTTGGAAACCACGCCAGCGGGTATCTTGCCCGGCCACCGGATCATCTCGGGCACCCGGAAGGCGCCCTCCCAGTTGGTGTTCTTTTCGCTGCGGAACGGCGTCGTCGCGCCGTCCGGCCAGGTGTTCGCGTGTGGTCCGTTGTCGGTGGAGTAGATGACGATCGTCTCGTCGGCGATGCCGATTTCGTCGAGAGCGTCGAGCAGCAGGCCCACGTGTTTGTCGTGGTCGATCATCGTGTCGTGATACGGCGACTGCCACCGCCCGGCCTGCCCCACGCTTTCGGGTTTGGTGTGGGTGCGAAAGTGCATGTGCGTGGTGTTCATCCACACGAAAAACGGCGTGTTGGCGTCGGCCTGACGCTTGATGAAATCGATGCAGGCGGTGGTGGTTTCGTCATCGATGGTCTCCATCCGCTGCTTGGTCAGCGGGCCGGTGTCCTCGATGCGCTGTTTGCCCACCCGTCCCCAGCGTTCGTGCATTTCGTCGCTGTCCACGTCGGTCGCCCATGAATGGATGACACCGCGCGGGAGAAACGCATTGCGCATCACCGGGGCTTCTTCGGCCGTGGGGTAGTCCGGAAGCTCTGGTTCCTCCTCGGCGTTGAGGTGATACAGGTTGCCGAAGAACTCGTCGAAGCCATGCACCGTTGGCAGGTACTTGTTCAGGTCGCCCAAGTGGTTCTTGCCGAACTGACCCGTCGCGTAGCCCAACGGCTTGAGGCAGTCGGCGACCGTGGGGTCCTCGGGCTGAAGGCCGACGTCCGCGCCGGGCATTCCGACCTTGGACAGCCCGGTGCGGTAGACGCTTTGCCCGGTGATGAACGCGCTACGGCCCGCGGTGCAGCTCTGCTCGCCGTACGCATCGGTGAAGCGCATGCCTTCGTTCGCGATGCGGTCGATATTCGGGGTGCGGTAGCCCATCAGGCCGTCGCTGTAGCAACTGAGGTTGGTGATCCCGATGTCGTCACCCCAGATGACGAGGATGTTGGGTTTGCCGTCAGGCATTATGAGCTCCTCTGGTTCAGGCAGATCACTCGAATCAAACTGTGCGAGTTGGACTTTATGCCGACAGCACCGCCCAGGAGGGCGCTTCAGGAGGCTGCCAGCGAAAATTTACGTACCCGTCTACCGGCATTGTCACCCACGACGGCGCGCGGCGGCGCACCCTGGTATTCGGAAGGTGATGGCGATGTACGACAAGGATGTGGATTACAACTGGCACGTCGAGATCGAGTTCGACGAGGACGAGACCCACACACATGCGACGGTGCGCGCCCAGCGTGGTGACGGCGAGATGCTGACCACTCTCGGGGACGCCTACCGCAACCCGAAGGACTCCAGCCAACCGATGGTCGGCGAGGAGATCGCCGCCGCGCGCGGGCTGATTGCCTTGGGAACGGAGCTGCTGCATCGGGCGTCGACGCGGATCGAGCAGGCCACGCACCATCCGGTCTATCTCTACCACTGACCCGTGGCCCTGGCGGTCTGCCTGCTGTTCGATCGGCGATCGGAGCGGGCGGTCCGGGCGCTGTGGGACCGGCTCGAGCGGGACGGGGTGGCGAGCCTGCGCTCGCACACCCACGGCCGCCACGTGCCGCATGTCTCCTACGTCGTGCTGCGCCAATGGGATCAGGCGGCGGTGACCGAAGCACTGGCCGCCCTCGACGGCGCTGATCCAGTGGAGTTGAGTTTCGACGGGGTGGGGGTTTTCCGGCGCGGACGCATCTGGCTGGTGGCCGCTGTCAGCGCCGACGTCGTTGCGCGCCAGCAACGGGTAGTCGAGGCCGTGGCCGGCGCCGGCGCCGAACTGCACAAGCACTACCGGCCGGGAATCTGGCTGCCGCACTGTTCGCTGGCGCCCCGAGCGACGTTGGCTCAGCTGCCCGTGGTCGTCGCCGCCGCGATGGACGTGTTGCCGCTGCGAGGGCGTCTGGATCACGCCGCGTTGGTCAACAGTGCGACGGGCGAGATGGTTGCGTTGCCGGCGCTGCCCTGATATGCGATTTGGGCGCGGTAGCGTCCGCTGAGCGAACGTACGCGGCGAAATCGCAACTACACAAGCGCGGGCTGCGGCGCGGCGCCCTTCATCTGATGGAAGAGGTTGACGTAGTACGGCATGCAGTCGGCCATCGCCTGTTCGGTGGTGAACAGCGGCTGGTAACCGAGATCGCGTTGCGCCTTGGCGATCGAGAAGTAGTTGTCGAGGTAAAGCCGTTCCACCGAAAGGGGTTCGAGCAGCGGCTTCGGCAGGCCGAGCCGGAAGTGAAACCACTGCCAGATAGTCATCACGAACCACACCAGCCGGCCGGGCATCCGGAAGTTCGGCCAGGGTTGGCCGCAGGCTTCGACCACGGGCCGCGAGAACTCAAACATGTTGACAGGGTCGCCGTCGTTGATGAAGTATGCCTGCCCGGGTGCCGTCCCGCCGGGCGCGAGATGTTCGGCGGCGAGGATGAAGCCATGAATCAGGTTGTGCACGTAGGAGTTATCGAGCTTGACGTTCTTGTTGCCGACCAGTACCTTGACGTGGCCGGCAAGCACGCTCTCGAACACCTTGCGGAACATCGTCTGGTCACCGCGGCCCCAGATGCCGCTGGGCCGGATCGAGCAGGTGAGTAGTCCGCCAACTCCGTTCTGCGACAACACGAACTTCTCCGCAACCACCTTGGTCTCGGTGTAGAGGTCGTTGAAACGGTCTGTGTAGGGGAGGGTTTCGTCACCGCCGGAGATCCGCTGCCCGCCCATCACAACACTGTTGGACGCGGTGTAGACGAACCGCTTCACGCCCGCAGCCTGCGCGGCGTGCACGAGGTTCTCGGTGCCCTTGACATTGACCGCGAAGCTGCGCTGCCGGTATTCCTCGGTGACCGATGCGCCACCCAGCAGGTCAATGATTGCCGCGGTGTGGAAGACGGTGTCGATGCCGGCGACGGCCGCCGCCACGGTCTCGCGGTCACAGATGTCGCCCTCGATCACCTCAACCCGCGGGTGCGCGGGCAAAGGGGACGGGACGCGGTCGAAGGAACGAACCTGATGTCCGCGGTCGAGCAGTTCGGTCACCAGGTTGGCGCCGACGAAGCCGGAGCCGCCGGTTACGAGGACCCGGCCGAGCTCGGTGGTCAGCGTTGAATCACCCATCCAGCGAGCGTAAATGAAACGTGTTCTAATTTCGAGCGCTTAGGGGAAAACTTGTTCCTGTCTCAACTTTCCTCCGGCTCCCGGGAGGCCAGTGCCTCCGCGACCCGCTTGCGTGCACCAGCTAAGTGCTGCTCGCAGCGTTTAGCCAGTTCCTCCCCTCTTTCCCAGAGCTTCAGCGATGCATCCAAGTCGAGGCCACCCTGCTCGAGTTGCTGCACGACCTCGATCAGCTCGTCGCGGGCTTCTTCGTACCCCAGCTCACTAATGGGCTTCATTTCATGGCCCCTTCGACACCCTCGCTCAGCGCGGTGATCGCCCCATCGGTCACGCGCACCCGCAGCCGGGTGCCCTTCGGCGCATCGTCCGTCGACCGCAACACGACAGCATCCGGCATCGTCTGAACCACCGCGTAGCCGCGGGCCAGGGTCGCCGCTGGCCCCAGCGTGGTGAGCCGGGCGGACAAATGGCCGATCCGGTCGTCCTCGGCGGCGATCAGGCGGGTGATGTCGCGCTGTGCTGCCGACCGCGCCCGGTGAATCTCATCAGAGCGGGCGCTCAGCGCGGCCACCGGCTGGGCCAGCACCGGCCGGCTGCGCAGCTGGGACAGGACATGCTGCTCGCGGTGCACCCAGTTGCGCAACGCACGTGCGCAACGGCGGCGCAGATCCGCGACGAGCGCCTGCTCGGCGGCCGTGTCCGGCACGATCCGTTTGGCGGCGTCGGTCGGGGTGGCCGCTCGCAGGTCGGCGACGAGGTCGCACAGCGGGTTGTCGGGTTCATGGCCGACGGCGCTGACCACGGGTGTGGCGCACGCCGCGATCTCGCGGCACAACGTCTCGTCGGAGAACGGCAGCAGATCCTCGACGCTGCCTCCGCCACGGGCAATGACGATCACGTCGACCTGCGGGTCGCCGTCCAGCTCGCGCAGCGCCTCAACGATCTGCGGGACGGCGTTGGAGCCCTGCACTGCGGCGTTGCGCACCGTGAACCGCACGGCGGGCCAGCGTGCGGTGGCGACCGTCATCACATCGCGCTCGGCGGCCGACGCGCGCCCGGTGATCAGGCCGATGGTGCCGGGCAGGAATGGGATCGGCCGTTTCAGCCGCGGATCGAACAGCCCTTCGGCGTGCAGCAGCTTGCGCAGCCGCTCAATGCGGGCCAGCAGCTCACCAACCCCGACCGCGCGAATCTCGCTGACCCGCAACGAGAACGAGCCCCGGCCGGTGTAGAACGTCGGCTTGCCGCACACCACAACCTGGGTGCCTTCGGACAGCTTGACGGGCGCGTTGTGGACGAGGTCACGCGGACAGGTCAGCGTCAGAGACATGTCGGCGGCGGGGTCGCGCAACACCATGAACACGGTCTTCGAGTCCGGCCGCACTCTGAGTTCGGTCAGCTGCCCCTCCACCCAGACGGTGCCGAGTTTGTCGATCCAGCCGGCCACCCGGACGGCAACGGTGCGGACGGGCCAGGGATTGTCGGCGGAGTTGGGCGGTGGGGACGAGGTCACTTGGCGGTCGCGCGGGTGATCCTGTTGGCCAGCAGGGTCTGGAACGGTGCGCGCGCTTTGGTGGCGCCTTCGTAAGCCAGCAGCGCCTCCAGGTCAGGGACCCGCAATGACGTCAGCCGAGCCCGCAGCTGCGCCAGGGTCAGCGACTCGTAGTCGAGCTCCCCCACGATGTCGGGCGGGTCGGCCCGGGCCAGTCGCGCCTCCTTGTCGGCCGGCCTGGCGTCCGATGCGTCCGGTTCACCGCCGGTGAATAACGCAAACCGGCCTTCGGTGAAGCGCTCGCCGTCATTGACTGGACTTGCGGGTTCTTCGCCGTCGATGTCCTCGTCGAAAGTCGCCCATTCGGGCTGCTCCTCCTTCGGCGGGAACATGGCATCCAGCGTTTCGTCACCCTTGATAACGAGGTCGGCAAGGTCCTGCTGCACCTTCATCACGAAGTGCGCGATCTGGCTCGCGAACGTCATCGGGTACATCAGGATGTTCTGCGGAAGCTTTCGGGTTTCCTCGATGGCGGTTGCCGCCGCACCCACAAGCAGGCGGACCCCATACGGTGCAGTTGCCATGGCCTCCAGACTACGGCTGGCCCGTCGAGGTCGAGGGTCAGTACCCTTGGAACCATGCCGCCGACGATCAACATGGGGATTCCGGGCGCCTCTAGCTCGGTGAGCGGCGGCGCGACCGGCAAGCGGGTATTGCTTGCCGAGCCGCGGGGTTACTGCGCCGGCGTGGACCGTGCGGTGGAAACCGTCGAGCGCGCGCTTGAGAAGCATGGCGCCCCGGTCTACGTGCGCCACGAGATCGTGCACAACAGGCATGTCGTCGACACGCTCGCCGAGGCCGGCGCGGTGTTCGTCGACGAGACGGACGAGGTGCCCGAGGGCGCGATGGTCGTGTTCTCCGCCCACGGTGTCGCGCCGACCGTGCACAGCAGCGCCAAGGAGCGCCGGCTGCAGGTGATCGACGCCACCTGCCCGCTGGTCACGAAGGTGCACAACGAAGCCAAGAGGTTCGCCCGCGACGACTACGACATTCTGCTGATCGGCCATCAAGGCCACGAAGAGGTCATCGGCACGGCGGGTGAAGCACCCGACCACGTGCAGCTCGTCGACGGGCCGGACGCGGTCGGCAACGTCACCGTCCGCGACGAGAACAAGGTGATCTGGTTGTCGCAGACGACCCTGAGCGTCGACGAGACGATGGAGACTGTGCAGCGGCTGCGCGAGCGTTTCCCCAAGCTTCAGGATCCGCCCAGCGACGACATCTGCTACGCCACCCAGAACCGCCAGGTCGCGGTCAAGGCGATGGCGCCGGAATGCCAGCTGGTGATCGTGGTTGGGTCACGCAACTCGTCGAACTCGGTGCGGCTGGTCGAGGTCGCGCTCGGCGCCGGTTCCCAGGCCGCCCACCTGGTCGACTACGCCGACGACATCGACCCGGCCTGGCTCGAAGGGGTGACGACGGTCGGTGTCACGTCCGGCGCGTCGGTGCCCGAGGTGCTGGTGCGCGGCGTCCTCGAGCGGCTGGCCGAATACGGGTATGACGTGGTGCAGCCGGTCACGACGGCCAACGAGACGCTAGTGTTCGCGCTGCCTCGGGAGATCCGCCCCGCGCGCTCGTAGCCAGGCACTCGACCTACTCGCGAATGTAACGCCATGGCGGGCAACGCCTGGGCGATTTCTCGCCCATCACGTTACGGGCGCTGCGCTGGATAGCAATGAGCGAAACCGTTACGAACGGCACGGCGACTCAGCAGGCCGCGGGGCGGTTCCTGCGCGCGCAGATGTGAGCGGCTAGACGTCGTACTCCCAGCTGTCGGCTTGCCACGCGTTCGTGGTGCGCGGGCGGCTCCCGTGGTCCGAACGTTCCTCGGCCTCGCCGCGATAGCGCACCCGCGATATCGGGTGGTGGGTCCCGTTGCCGTTGGCGACGTGCGGTTCGTGCGGCTGGTAGTCATCGAAGCGACGGCGACGTTCGGACCGCTCGTAAGCGCTCCGCCGGTCCGCGGGTGGCGTTGCCTTACGTGGTTCTCGCGTCGACGCGGTACGCGGCCGGCGCCGCGGTTCGGCGGGAGGCACCGGTGGCTGCTCTGTCCGGCGCGGGGTGCGGGACCGACGCGGCCGCTCGACGACGGCTTCGATGATCTCGGTCTCCGGTGGACGGGTGTGCCGAGATCGCGACGGCGAGGTGCGCTTGGTCGGCTTGCCGCCGGGGGTCGCGCTCGCCGCAGCGGTTTTGCTGGGGCGGCTGGGGCGGTCGATGGTGTGGCGGCGCCGTGGATTCTCGACCATGTCGACGTCGTCCTCGTCGGTAGATTCGCCGGTGAACAGCGCGGAGATCTTGGCCGTGACCGCCGACACCGCGCTTTCGCCAGGCCCGCTCTTCGCGGCCGACGCGGTCGTGGCTTGCCGCCCCGGCTTGCCCAAGAACCAGCGGACCATCCCGACGATCAGCACGACGACCGACGTGAAGAACATCAGCGGGAACCGCTCGATGAGCGGGTAGCCGCAGTTGATCAGAACGTCTTTGAGGCCGCCAAGCTTGCCGCCGTGGAACAGGAAATAGGCGGTCGGCACGGCGACAAAAAGGACGAGCGGCGGCTGGATCACCGCGGTGAAGATCGCGGATTGCCGGACCGCGAGCACTGCGAAGACGCAGCCCACCACGTAGCACGCGGCAAAGACCATGCTGAGTTCTTTGTCGCCGGTGCCCGCGTCGTAGGCGAAGCCGACGGCGGTCAGGGTGACCGCGATCAGCACGGCACCCCACCACGGAACACCCAGGATATTTGGATGCGCGGAACGATGATCGGCGTTCACCGCCGACCTTGTGCGCTGTCCTGACACACGTCGACCGTACCGGTTGTAGCCAAAAGTAGCTGTCAGCGCGCTTCTGGCGCGCCCGTCACAGTCTCCTAGACTTTGGTCCCTGTGAGCTTGAACCTGGGAATCGTCGGACTGCCCAATGTCGGCAAGTCCACGTTGTTCAACGCGCTGACGCGCAACAACGTGCTTGCGGCCAACTATCCGTTCGCGACGATCGAGCCGAATGAGGGCGTCGTGCCGCTGCCCGACCCGCGGCTGGACGAGCTCGCGAAGATGTTTGACTCGGAAAAGATCGTGCACGCGCCGGTCACGTTCGTGGACATCGCGGGCATTGTCAAGGGCGCCTCCGAAGGAGCGGGGCTTGGCAACAAGTTCCTGGCCAACATCCGTGAAAGCGATGCGATTTGTCAGGTTGTGAGGGTATTCACCGACGACGACGTCGCCCATGTCGACGGCCGCATCGACCCCAAGTCCGACATCGAGGTGATCGAGACCGAGTTCATCCTTGCCGACCTGCAAACGCTCGAACGAGCGCTGCCCCGGCTAGAGAAGGAGGCGCGCACACACAAGGACCGCCGGCCGGCGTACGACGCCGCGGTGGCGGTGCAGGACATCCTCAACAGCGGAAAAACATTGTTCGCGGCAGGCGTTGATGCGTCGCCGTTGCGTGAGCTGAATCTGCTGACGACCAAGCCGTTCCTTTACGTGTTCAACGCCGATGAGGCGGTGTTGACCGACGACGCTCGGATGGCGTCGCTCCGGGAGATGGTGGCACCGGCGGACGCGGTGTTTCTCGACGCGAAGATCGAGGCGGAGCTGCAGGAGCTCGACGACGAGTCGGCGGCCGAACTCCTCGAGTCGATCGGTCAAACCGAACGTGGTCTGGATGCGTTGGCACGGGCAGGTTTTCACACTTTGCGGCTGCAGACGTTCTTGACGGCTGGGCCAAAAGAGTCGCGCGCCTGGACAATTCACCAGGGTGACACCGCGCCGAAGGCGGCCGGCGTGATCCACACCGATTTCGAGAAGGGCTTCATAAAGGCCGAGATCGTGTCGTACGACGACCTGATCCAGGCCGGTTCGATGGCCGCGGCCAAGGCCGCAGGCAAGGTGCGGATGGAAGGCAAGGACTACGTGATGGCCGACGGCGACGTGGTCGAGTTCCGGCACGGAGCAACAACTAAGTCGAAGTAGCGGTGGTTGATAATGACCGTTAACTGAGATCATCGCGCGCATACGCGGAGGTATGGTCCGCGCATGCCGCTGCATTACGTCGATCCGAACAAGAGGTACGGCCGCTGGTATCGGGCACTGGAAAGCTTTGGCCGCTCGCGTGCGGGAGAGTTCATGGCGCGCCACCTCTTTTGGCACATCGACCCGTGGATGTTCCGCGCAACGGGCGGGCGCTATCCATGGATCCTTGGCGGGCTTGCCACCGCCCCATTGATCAGCACGGGTGCCAAGTCAGGTCGGCCGCGACAGCATCAACTCGCCTACTTCCACGATGGGGCTGATGTGATCCTGATCGCCTCATATGCGGGTGAACCGAAGCATCCGCAGTGGTACCACAACTTGAAGGCGCATCCCGAATGCCAACTCGGCGACGAGAAATTTGTAGCGACAGAGGTTGCCGATACCCAGGAATACGAGCGCTTGTACGCGCTCGCCGAGCAGATCTGCGTGAACTACAACGACTACCGCGCCAAGACTGCAGCGCTTGGGCGTCGAATTCCCGTGTTCCGCCTAGAACCGCACTAACATCCGCGCCCGAGGTGAGCGACGGCGACGGGGTCGAGTTCCGGGTGGATCAGAAAGGCACGTCCACATCGTCGCCGAGCCACGTGTGGTAACCGAAGATGGCCGGGCTCATCGGGTCGGTGCCGTACGGCGTGGCCGGATCGGTACCGGCGGCGGGCGCCTGGGGGGTGGCGGCGTTCGCGTGGGGTGCCGGAGGGGTAGCGGCACTGGCGATGGGCGCGAGAGCAACCGTGGCGCCGATCGCGACCGCTGCCAGCCACGGCGCGGCGTACTTGATGGTTGTCTTCATGAGGTTCTCCCGTTGTGATGGGCCGCGCTATTTGGACTAAGCCCGATCATGGCGCGCGACCAAACCGTTGTCGCCACCGCTGGTACCCATTCGACCCTGCCGCTAGCTGGTCTTCGGTGATCGAACTGTCCGGCACCATGGAATTGCGCCGGCCCGTCACGAACTCTTGGTGACGGACCGGTCTACGGCAGGCGGTGGATCAGAAGGGCACGTCCACTTGGCCGTTGGTGGTGTTTGCCTCGTCGTGGTTCGACACGTGGTAACCCAGCACATATGGGCTGTGGGGATCGGTGCCGTACGGTACGAGTGGATCGGTCCCGGCGCTGACGCGGGGGGCTGAAGGAGTTGCGGCGCTGGCGATGGGCGCGAGAGCAATCGCTCCACCTAGCGCAGCTGCGGCCAACCACGGTGCCACGAACTTGATCGTCGTTTTCTTCATGATGTTCTCCTATTGCTGTGTCGCCCGTTGTGGACTTGGTCCAATCGTGGCGCTTTAGCACGCGGCTGTCGTCATTGCTGACACCAATTCGCCCCTCCTGCTAACTGGAATGCGTCGGTATCGATTTAGCAAAGGGGCGTTCGAGTTCTGTTCGGGCTTGGCCGATTTGGAAACGCCTATGTATGTGCCGGGAGTGGGCGCCGCGGGTTCGCAATGCGGTGCCCCGGCGACTACGCTGAAGACATGCGCATTGCCATCGGCGTTCTTGGAGTGATTGTCACGCTGTTCGGTCTGCTGTTCGCCCTGCAGGGTTTCGGTGTGGTCGGCGGCAGCCCGATGAGCAACACCACCACCTGGTCCATTCTCGGTCCGATCATCGCCCTGATCGGCATCGCTCTGGCATTCGCCGGGCTGCGCGGCCGTAAGTCGTAGGGCCCAATACTCAGCTTCTCCTTAGTGTCGAGCCCAAGTTTTCCTCAGGTTCGCCACCCAGAATCGGTGGCGTTGTTGTGGACCGTTCGCGATGAGGAAATCATGAGTCGCTGCACCCATCAGTTAACGCGCGGGAGCGTCGAGCCCGTCAGCGTGGCCGGCGGCGTTGCGGTCGTGCGTTACCGCGCGACCTGTGCACGGTGCGACTCTGTAGTCGCGCAGTTCGACAGAAGCGAACGCCTTTGCGACTCCGAGACGTACCTCGACTGACACGTCAGAGCTCGCGCCGCGGGTCGACATCGGCGTTGAGAATAATTCAGGTCTCTAATTTCGAACATTAGGCCGGTGAATGCCAATGCCGCCGACAACGGATCTTTCTGTGCCGTGCGGACGCTAAGAAGCTCGCGGAGGTTCATGCTTTAAACATCGGCCCGGTCCGGGTCGAGTGGTCAGGAGGCCGAGTGATCTTCATCTCGTCAAGTTCGAAACCAAGCCCGACTGGACCGAGCGGTGGCCGGAACTGGTCGCGCCGTTCACGGCGGCCACCCGTGCCGAGGAGGGGAACCTCTGGTTCGAATGGTCGCGCAGCCTAGAGAACCCGGCGGAATACGTCCTCGTAGAAGCCTTCCGCGACGGCGACGCCGGCGCTGCGCACGTCAACAGCGACCACTTCAAGGCCGCCCAACGCGATCTACCGCAAGCATTGACCTCCACACCGAAGGTCATCAGTCAGACCGTCGACGCAAACGGGTGGTCGGCACTTGCCGAGATCACTGTCGAATGAACGGCTATGGGACAACGGCGATTTCATCACCGAGCTGGTAACCTGGCGCCAGTGGCAACGCGTCGCCGCTCCAGAACGATCCCGCGTCGAACCAGTTGTAGTGCTTCTCGGTGGTGAGCAAACCCATCTCCTCGTAGGTGATGGCGACGGTTTCCGCGCAATACGCCGTCTCCAAGCCGGCTTGAAGCTTCTCCGCCTTCCTACGCTGAGTGGCCTCACGAACCTTGCTGTGCACGAATGGGATTCCCCGCGTGACGTCGCTTACGGCCAGCCGGCCGCGGAACCAACGGCCGGTCAGCCGAGCGGTGCTGGGAAACGGTGTGCCGTCCATCCGGGCGACGACCTTTAGCGCTCGGTCCTCCTGCTCGTGGGTGGCGTACGGCGTGAGCTGGCGCAGCCAGCAGCGCTGGTGGTAGTTATGCATCCACCGCTCCACGGCCTGTCGCGCGTCGTGGAGCTGCACTCCGCGGTGGTTGCCGCCAGTCCACATGTCGGTCAGCTTCTCGCCCAGTTCGGCGTGCCAGATCAACGGGGGAAGGTCCTCGATCGCGATCGTCATCCCCACGTGGTTGACCGGGCTGTTGGTCATCGACTGGATCGCCCGGTCTGGCCCGGAGCTGCCGCGGAACAGCCAGATATCGCCGGTCCGCGTCTCGTCCAGCGCCCGCTGAAGCGGCACCGTGCTTTCCTTCACCCACGCAGCTTAGGCAGACTCGTCGCATGCGTGGCATTTGGAAGTGGGTCGGACTCGCCGGTGTCGCTGGTGTAGTGGCGGGCGGAGTGCTGGTCGCGCGCGATCAACGCCGTCGCAACTCCTACACGCCCGAGGACATCCGCGCCCGGCTGCATCAACGGGTGGCCGAGGCGGGTGAGTCCAAAGGATAAGCCGCGACCGCGTAGAGCCGGTGCGAGCCGGTGAACCCTTTGAGTTCGACGTCGCGGCCGTCGTCGAAGGCGATGTCGGCGTTGTCGATGACGGCATCGCGCACCACCTGGCTGACCAGAATCTCGCCGCCGTTCGCCTCGCCGGCCACTCGGGCCGCCATCGCAACATTCCGGCCGAACAGGTCCTCGCCACGTCGCACCGACTTGCCCACGTGGATGCCAATGCGGACACGAATGCCGTTGGGCTGCTTCTGAAGTGAGCGTTGTACGTCGATGCTGCACCGCACCGCATGTTCGGGCTGCGCGAACGCGACCATGAACCCGTCGCCTTGGCTTTTGACGACGTGGCCCGCGTGGGTCTTGACGTGACGTCGGATCATCTTGTCGTGCCTGCCGATGAGTCTGACGAACGCGCGGTCGCCGATGCGCTCGTTGAGCGCCGTCGACTCCTCGATGTCAGAGAACAGGATCGCCACCTTGCCGCTCGGCGCGAGCCTGGCCAGGTCTGGTCGTTCCACCTCGGCCCAGTCGGCGAGGTCCTCGATCGACGACCGGACGGCGGCGCCCAGCCCATCCTTGCGCAGTATGTTTGCGGTCTGCCACATCGTCTTCACCGCCTCCCGGCCACCGGAGAGCAGCATGTTCCTGGTGTCGACCCGGCGGCGCAGCTGTTGCAGTTCGCGCTGACTTCGATTCAGCCGCACCCACAGCACAATGAGCGCGACCGCCTCGACCGCCACGAGTCCCGCAAGTGCGTACGCCGCAATCTGCGCTTCGATCACCGCTCAAGTATTGGATGCTGAAGCCGTGATGTCCGCCAAGGCGCCCTACTACGAGAGTCGATTCATACGCGCCAACCACCCAGAGCGTCCGCACGCGCTATGGCTGCGCGAAACCCTGCTGCTCCCGACCGCGGGCGAGCCGGTCGCCGACGTGTGGGTGATGGTGTTCGACCCCGAAGGAGCCGGAAACCGAGCCCTCAAGCAGCCATATCCGATCGACGCCGCCGTCTACGACTACGACGATTGGACCGCGCGGATCGGTACGACGAGAATCGACGACCATTCAGCTGAGGGCGTGGTGACAGGAGGCAACCGCGCGGCGCGCTGGGATCTGAGGATCACCCCTGGCTCCGAAGGCCCCGTGAAACTGTTGACCGACCGCGGGTACAAGGCACGTTTTCCGACGGCCAAGACGATGGTCCGCCATCCGCTGGCGCAATTCGACGGCCTGCTCGAGCTCGACGACGTTCGCGTCGGTGTCGACGGGTGGACCGGCAGCGTCAACCACAACTATGGCCAGCGGCACACACCCGCCTACGCGTTTGGCCAGGTGTGTGGCTTCGACAACGCGCCCGACTCGAGCCTCGAGATCGTGACCGCCCGCGCCGCCATCGGTCCGGTCTTGACTCCGGCGGTCACGCTGTTCGTGTTCCGCCACGCCGGGCATGAGTTCGCGGTGCGGTCGATCGCGGGCAGCCTGCAAACACACGGTCGTTACCGACCGTTCTCATGGTCGTTCGGGGCGCGTGTCGGCGAGCGCATGATCGAGGGCGAGATCACCGCCGATCCGGACGACGTCATCGGCCTGACCTACACCGACACCGACGGCAGTTCGAAGTTTTGCTACAACTCCGCCATCGCGACGTGCCGAATTCAGCTGGCGGGGAAGGCGTTTGAGCGTGCCGAGCTGGTCGCGACCCGGCGCGCCATGTTCGAGATCCTCACCGACGCCCGCCACGACGCGGTGCCGCTGCTCGCCTGACTGTGGGGAATCGCCCGCACGGGGCCTCGACTGCCGGATACGGCCTAGGCGAAGGCGCTGGTGACCGTCGCCAAGTCGAAATAGTCGCGCCACGCCGCGATCCGGCCGTCGACGACTTCGAACACTCCGGTCACCGGTAACGGTATCTCGCCGCCATCCTTGCGCCGCATCACGTCGGTCCGTTCGTTCATCACCACGTTGCCGTCGCTGATCTGCCGATGCACTTGAAAGTCGATCCCGTCGAATCCGGCGGTGAACCCGGCGATGAACTGCTTGATCGCCTTGCGGCCGGCCACCGGCTCCATTGGAATGTTGTGGTAGACGGCGTCTTCGGTGAAGTAGTCGGCCAGTTGGTCCGGGTCGGGCGATGCCCACAGCTTGCAGAATTCGGTCACCAGGTCGTCGGGAGAGCGTGTCATGCCTTGATGAAACCCAGTCACACCGGATAGATCAAGCCCCCTGGCGTCCGTTCGGAAGCTCAATCATCTGTGGACGAACTGCACAACGACTTCGGAAAAGGCGTCGTTGTCGTCACCGGCCGCGGTGTGCCCGGCGTCCGACAACTCGACGAACTCCGCGCGCGGTACCTTCTCCAAGAAGTCTCGTACACCCTCCTCGCTGACCACGTCGGAAAGCTTGCCCCTGATCAGCAGAATGGGGATGGTCAGGTCGATCGCGGCTTGCTCGAGCTTCTCCACCCGGACGAACGGGTCGTCCATGGGCGCGGTGAGAAACTTCGGGTCCCAGTGCCAGTACCAGCGGCCGTCACGTCGGCGCAGGTTCTT
>DATARY010000086.1:0-21562 GCA_036263935.1 Mycobacterium sp. | reverse complement strand
GGTTGGCGTCGCGCAGCGTGGTGATCACCGCGCGGGCGGCCTTCGGCGGCACCGAAAGATAGTGCAGCCGGCGGACGTCCGACCCGAGCTTCGCTTCGGCCTTCGCGACGGCGTCGGCCAGCGCCTGGGGGCCCGCGCTCTGCGGTACGTAATCGACGGTTTCGGCGAACCGGGCCCACTGTTCCGTGGTGAGCTTGTGCGCCCCGAACTCCTCGATCGCGGTCTTCGCCAGCTTGAGGAACTCATCTCTGGTGTGGTCCTCCAGCGACGTGGCAACAATCTCGATGTTGGGCGTCAGCTCGGACTGGTCCAAAAAGGCCAGGCCGGGGATCAGCTTGCGTCTCGCCAGGTCGCCCGTCGCGCCGAACAGCACGACGACGTGGGGGTCCACCGCGTAGTCGTCGTGGCGGTGGGGGCGCGCGCCGGGTGCCGGATAGGAGATCGTCTGCGGTTTGGTTGTCGCCACGTTCGCCATACTTCCAGACTTCCGGTGCTGGACGGTTCCCGCAGTCAACAGACCGTCTTGCCACAGGCTGGTCAACCCGACTTAACCCGCGATCTTGACCGCGATGCCATCGAGCGCCGCCAGGTTCGTACCACCGTCGTCACATGATCCGCAGCGCGACTGTTCATCACGCTGCATCCGTTGCAACACAGCATCTTTGGTGACAACGAAGAGCACTACCTGTGGTTTGTGGCCGGTCTCGGCGCGTGGTCGGGCTGGACGGCTCCGTTCTTGACCGTGCGTCGCAAACCGGTAACGTCGTCGTCAATTCTTCAGCTGACCGACACGTCGCGGGTGTAATCTCCGGGCGACCGTCAATCGAGCGCTATCCACCCGGGGTGAGGCTGCCATGACAACGGAATTCAACGGCAAGATCGAGCTGGACATCCGCGATTCCGAGCCCGACTGGGGTCCCTACGCCGCACCGACGGCACCCGAGGGGGCGCCCAACATCCTGTACCTCGTCTGGGACGACACCGGGATCGCGACCTGGGACTGCTTCGGTGGCCTTGTCCAGATGCCCACCATGAGCCGCATCGCCGAGCGCGGCGTGCGCCTGTCGCAGTTCCACACCACCGCGCTGTGCTCACCGACCCGGGCGTCGCTGTTGACAGGCCGCAACGCCACCACGGTCGGGATGGCGACCATCGAGGAATTCACCGACGGGTTCCCCGGGTGCAACGGGCGCATCCCCGACGACACCGCGCTGCTGTCGGAGGTGCTGGCCGAGAACGGCTACAACACCTACTGCGTCGGCAAATGGCACCTGACGCCGTTAGAGGAATCCAATCTTGCCTCCACCAAACGACATTGGCCATTGTCGCGGGGATTCGAGCGGTTCTACGGATTCATGGGCGGCGAGACCGACCAGTGGTACCCCGAACTCGTCTACGACAACCACCCCATCGCCCCGCCGGGAACGCCGGAGGACGGCTACCACCTCTCGAAGGACATCGCCGACAAGACAATCGAATTCATTCGCGATGCCAAGGTGATCGCACCCGACAAGCCCTGGTTTTCCTACGTCTGCCCCGGTGCCGGGCACGCGCCGCACCACGTCTTCAAGGAATGGGCCGACAACTACGCCGGAAAGTTCGACATGGGCTACGAGCGCTACCGCGAAATTGTGCTCGAGAACCAAAAGAAACTCGGCATCGTCCCGCCCGACACCGAGCTGTCACCGATCAACCCCTATCTAGATGTCAAGGGGCCCAAGGGCGAACCGTGGCCGCCGCAGGACACCGTCCGCCCGTGGGACTCGCTCAACGACGACGAGAAGCGGCTGTTCTCCCGGATGGCGGAGGTCTTCGCCGGCTTCTTGTCCTACACCGACGCCCAAATCGGCCGCATCCTGGACTATTTGGAAGCGTCGGGCCAGCTGGACAACACCATTATCGTGGTGATCTCCGACAACGGCGCCAGCGGCGAGGGCGGCCCGAACGGATCGGTGAACGAGGTCAAATTCTTCAACGGCTACATCGACACCGTGGAGGAGAGCCTGCGGTTCATCGACAACCTCGGCGGACCGGAGACCTACAACCACTACCCGATCGGCTGGGCGATGGCGTTCAATACGCCCTACAAGTTGTTCAAGCGCTACGCCTCGCACGAGGGCGGTATCGCGGATACCGCAATCATCTCCTGGCCCAGGGGCATTGCCGCCCACGGTGAAGTGCGCGATAACTACGTCAATGTCTGCGACATCACGCCGACGGTCTACGACCTGCTGGGGATCATCCCACCCGCGACCGTGCGGGGCATACCGCAGAAACCGCTCGATGGCGTGAGCTTCAAAGTGGCGCTACCGGATCCGGCCGCACCCACCGGCAAGGAAACCCAGTTTTACGCCATGCTGGGTACCCGCGGCATCTGGGACAAAGGCTGGTTTGCAAACACCGTGCACGCCGCATCGCCGGCGGGATGGTCGAACTTCGACAAGGACCGCTGGGAGCTGTTCCACATCGAGGCCGACCGCAGCCAGTGCCACGACCTGGCCGCCGAGAATCCCGACAAGCTCGAGGAACTCAAGGCGCTGTGGTTCGCGGAGGCCGACAAGTACAACGGCCTGCCACTTAGCGATCTGAACGTTCTCGAGACCATGACTCGCTGGCGGCCGTACCTGTCGGGCACCCGCGAGTCGTACCTGTACTACCCCGGCACCGCCGATGTCGGGGCGGGCGCGGCCGTCGAGATGCAGGGCCGCACCTTCGCGATCATCGCGGAGGTGACCATCGACACAACGGGCGCCGAAGGCGTCTTGTTCAAACACGGCGGCGCGCACGGCGGACACGTGATGTTCATCCAGGACGGGCGGCTGCACTACGTCTACAACTTCCTCGGCGAGGAAGAACAGCAGATGTCGTCGCCGGATGCCGTGCCGCTGGGAAAGCACACCTTCGGTGTGGCGTACACGCGGGCGGGGACGGTGGAGGGCAGCCACACCCCGCTCGGCGACGCAGCGCTCTACATCGACGACGCCGAGGTGGCGTCGCGGCCGGGCATGAAGATCCATCCGGGCACGTTCGGGCTTGCCGGCGCCAGCTTGAGTGTCGGCAAGAACACCGGATCGCCGGTGTCGCGGGCCTACAAGGCGCCGTTCCCGTTCACAGGTGGCACGATCGCACAGGTGAACGTCGACGTCTCCGGCAAGCCGTACGTGGATCTGGAACGAGAGTTCGCGCGCGCCTTCGCGAAAGACTGATGACCAGAACCCGACCGACCTCCGTCGTCCTGCTCTGCCTGGCGGTCGCCGTGGTACCGGCATGCGTCAGGACGACCGACGGCGTTCCCGTCGCGGGTCAGGCGGCGCGGACCACGGTGGGGTCGAGACCCCCGTCGGTGAAACCCGCGCCGACCCGCCAGGCCGACCAGTCCCCGCAAGGCGTCGTGCCGACGACGCGGATCCCGGTCCCGCCGAACACCATCACCTGTTCGCAGCCGGTCAAGCCTCCGGTGGGATTTGCGGTTAAGGTCGACGATCCGAACGCGCCCCGGGTCACCGTCGGCGTCCCCCAGGGCTGGTCGATGACGCGGGGATCCGGAGATGTCGGCGGAAAGTTGGCCGGCCCGGGCGGAACGTCGGCCACGGTCACGATCGCCAAGACGCAGCTGGACGCGGCGGCGGCGTTCACAAGGTACGCCGGCGACGCGATGGCCAAATCGTCGGTCAGCATCATCAGCGTGGTGCCCGCCGAGCTATGCGGGTACAGCGGGCAGAAGCTGACGGGCGCCTGGTCGGATACGCCGCAGAACGCCCTTCGATTCGTAGACCGCATCGTGCACGTGTGGACCAGCCACGGGGACTATCTCGTCGCCGTCCACGTCCAGGCACCAGCGGGTACACCCGGGTTCGACGACGCCGCATCGGTGCTGACCAAGGACTTCGAGATCGGAATACCCTGAAGCCCATGCTCACCGAGCTCGTCGGGCTGCCGGGTGGGTCTTTTCGGATGGGATCAACGCGGTTCTATCCGGAAGAGGCGCCGGTGCACACGGCGGCCGTTGCGGCCTTCGCCATCGAACGCCATCCCGTGACCAATGCGCAGTTCGCCGAGTTCATCGATGACGCCGGCTACCTGACCGTCGCCGAGCAGGACCTGGACCCGGCGCTCTACCCCGGGGCGGCGCCGCAGGATCTGGTGCCGGGAGCGCTGGTGTTCCGCCCGACCAGCGGGCCCGTCGACCTGCGCGATTGGCGGCAGTGGTGGGTCTGGGTGCCCGGCGCCAGCTGGCGCCGCCCGTTCGGCCCGGACAGCGGCATCGACGACCGGCCCGATCACCCCGTCGTGCAGGTCGCCTATTCCGACGCCGCGGCCTACGCGCGCTGGGCCGGCCGCCGGCTGCCGACCGAAGCCGAATGGGAGTACGCGGCCCGGGGCGGCGCCGCCACCAGCTATGCGTGGGGTGACGACGTTGCACCGGGCGGGCAGCTGATGGCCAACACCTGGCAGGGCCAATTCCCCTACCGCAACGACGGCGCACTGGGCTGGATCGGCACCTCTCCGGTCGGCACCTTCCCGCCGAACGCGTTCGGCCTGGTGGACATGATCGGCAACGTGTGGGAATGGACGACGACGGAGTTCTCGGCGCACCATCGGCTGGACCAGCCGGCGGCGGCCTGCTGCGGGCCCGTCATGACCGCCGACCCCGCCGTCAACCAAACGCTCAAGGGCGGCTCGCACCTGTGTGCACCGGAGTACTGCCACCGGTATCGCCCGGCCGCCCGCTCGCCGCAGTCGCAGGACAGCGCGACGACGCATATCGGGTTCCGCTGCGTCGCCGATCCGTAGCGGTGTCGGCCCCGTAGAGATGCTGGGTGCCCGACGCGTTCGCCAGGCCGACGATGCCGACTGCGATCAACACCCCGGCCGCCGCGATCGCCGACAGCACACCGGGGTCGCGGGGAGCGGGCGCGTCGAACGCCAGGATGCCAAGCGCGAAACTGGCGACGGGGTTGGTGACGCTCATGGCGGCAACGGCGGGCGGCAGCGGGCCGCTCGCAAACGCTATCTGTACCAACAACATTCCGCTGACCGCGGTTGCGGCCAATGCGTACACGGGCCAGTCGAGGAGGGTGGCCAGAGTGGCGCCGTGATACAGATCCTCGACCGTGAGTTTCAGGTACACGGCGTTGAGGGCGTGGCACAGGCCGGCGGCGACCCCGACCAGCATGCCGGCCAGCCACGGGACCGTGTGCCGACTCACCTGGCGCAGAAGTAGGACGAGGCTGACCACGCACACCGTCGCAAGGGTCACCCGGTGCCGATGCGGCTCGCCGGTCAGGGGCGACGCATCGGCGGTCAGCAAGAGGACGAGCCCTGCGCACACCGCGAGCGCGGACAACCAGTCACGACCCGACGGCCATCGGCGTTGCTCGCCGGATGCCAGCGACAGCACGAACAGCAGTTGTGCCGCCATCAGCGGCTGGACCGCGGCCACCGAGCCGACCTTCAGCGCCGCGGCCTGGGTACCGACCCCGGAGAGGTTGGTCAGCCAACCGGCCAGCCACGTCCGGCTCCGCACCAGGCTGCCGAACAGCCGCTTGACGCCGGCCGCATCCCGCAGCGATGCGGTGTCGGAGCCGACGATCGTGCGCGCGGCGCGTTGCTGCAGGAATGCCGACAACGCGAAAAGGAACGCGGCCGTCAGGCCCAGCGCTGTAACAGCGATCATGATGTCATCGCAATCCAGTTTGACTGGGCGTAATACGCCCAGGTGAACGGGCGCCCAATGTCAGGTTTTAACGGTGTGTCAGGTGCAGGCGTCCGCCAGGCGGGCTCACGCGGAACGCACCGGTTCGCCGAAGCGGGCCACCAGTGTCCGGAACGCGCCCGGAGCCAGCGCGCGCAGGGTCGGGGCGATCCGCAGCCACCGCGGCGCCCATTCCTCGGCGCGGTCGCGGACCACGGTTCGGACCACGGCATCGGCGACCACATCGGCGGGGATCGGGCGCGGCCGCGTGCGCTCGTAGGGACGGCCCCGGGTAACGAAGAACCCGGTGTCGACCACGCCGGGAACGACGACGCCGATGTTGACCCCCGATCCGGCGGTCTCGGCCCGCAGGCTCTCGGCGAACATATCGAGTCCCGCCTTGGTTGCCGAATACACCGCTTCACCAGCGACACCGGTGCGGCCTGCGATCGATGTGACGAAGCAGATCGCGCCGCGCTCTTGTTCGATCATTGCGGGCAGCAGGGCGCGGGTGAGCTCGATCGCGGCGAGCAGGTCGACCTCGACCAGCCGGCGGATCGTGTCGACAGGCATGGCCGTCAACGGACCGGAATGCCCGAAGCCGGCGTTGTTGATCAGCACGTCGACGCGCCCAAACTCACCCAATGCCTCGGCGGCGAGCCGCTGTCGGTCCGCGGGCGACGCCAGGTCCGCAACCAGGGCCCGCCCTCCGACCTCACGAGCAACGTCGCCTGTGCGCTTCACGTCGCGGCCATGCACAAGCATCCGTGCGCCTCTTGCCGCGAACCGGACAGCGGCAGCGTGGCCGATTCCGGCCGAAGCACCCGTGACCAGCACGACAGCGTCTGTCAATTGCATGGCACCCATGATCAGCGTGGATCGGCCGACGAACAATGCCAAGAACCCCGCGACAGAAGCTGACCAGCGGCGATTTGGTTCCCACCAGGTCGTCCCCTAGAATCTAGGGGTTGCCTTGGGCAGACCTCGGTTGTCCCTCCGGAAAACCCCGCGTGCCCTTCGATGACAGCAAGACCGCGCACTTCCAGGTCTATCTGGTGTGCAGACAAACCACGTCGAGGAGATCGAGTGATTCAGCAGGAATCGCGACTCAAGGTCGCCGATAACACGGGCGCCAAGGAGATCTTGTGCATCCGCGTGCTGGGCGGCTCGTCGCGGCGCTACGCCGGCATCGGCGATGTCATCGTGGCGACCGTCAAGGACGCCATCCCCGGCGGAAACGTCAAGCGTGGTGATGTGGTGAAGGCCGTCGTGGTGCGCACCGTCAAGGAGCGCCGCCGCTCCGACGGCAGCTACATCAAGTTCGACGAGAACGCCGCGGTCATCATCAAGCCCGACAACGATCCGCGTGGCACCCGCATCTTCGGCCCGGTCGGGCGCGAACTGCGCGAGAAGCGCTTCATGAAGATCGTCTCGCTTGCCCCGGAGGTGTTGTAAATGAACGTCCACAAGGGCGACACCGTGCTCGTCATCTCCGGCAAGGACAAGGGCGCCAAGGGCAAGGTCCTGGTTGCCTTCCCGGACCGCAACAAGGTGCTCGTTGAGGGCGTCAACCGGATCAAGAAGCACACCCCGATTTCGCGCACCGAGCGCGGTGCGCAGTCCGGCGGCATCGTGACCCAGGAGGCGCCGATCTCCGTCAGCAACGTGATGCTGCTCGACTCCGACGGCAAGCCGACCCGCGTCGGCTTCCGCGTCGACGACGAGACCGGCAAGAAGGTCCGCGTCGCCAAGACCAACGGCAAGGACATCTGAGATGACTACCTCTGAGAAGACACGTCCCGCCGAGCGGGACCAAAGGCCTGCGCCCCGCCTGAAGCAGCACTACCGCCAAGAAATCCGGGATTCGCTCCAGAAGGAATTCGGCTACGCCAACGTCATGCAGATCCCCGGCGTGGTGAAGGTCGTGGTGAACATGGGTGTCGGCGACGCCGCCCGCGACGCCAAGCTCATCAACGGCGCGGTCAACGACCTCTCGCTGATCACCGGCCAGAAGCCGGAGATCCGTAGGGCCCGCAAGTCGATCGCGCAGTTCAAGCTGCGTGAGGGCATGCCGATCGGTGCGCGCGTGACCCTGCGCGGCGACCGGATGTGGGAGTTCCTCGACCGGCTGATCTCGATTGCGCTGCCGCGTATCCGCGACTTCCGCGGCCTGTCGCCCAAGCAGTTCGACGGCACCGGCAATTACACGTTCGGGCTGACCGAGCAGTCGGTGTTCCACGAGATCGACGTGGACAGCATCGACAGGCCCCGCGGCATGGACATCACCGTCGTCACCTCGGCGACGACCGACGACGAAGGACGAGCGCTGTTGCGGGCGCTGGGCTTTCCGTTCAAGGAGAACTGAGTAGATGGCAAAGAAGGCACTGGTCAACAAGGCCCAGCGCAAGCCCAAGTTCAAGGTGCGGGGGTACACCCGTTGCAGCAAGTGCGGACGCCCCCACGCGGTTTACCGCAAGTTCGGGCTCTGCCGCATCTGCCTGCGCGAGATGGCGCACGCAGGTGAGCTACCAGGCGTTCAGAAGTCCAGCTGGTAACGGCGGGCACGAGACCACATCAACGGAAATAGGTTGCGGCAGGCCCTGATAGGGGGAACCGCCGCGAGAAAGGTGAACCGGCTGTCATGACGATGACGGACCCGATCGCAGACTTCTTGACACGTCTGCGCAACGCCAATTCGGCGTACCACGACGAGGTGGAGTTGCCACACTCGAAGATCAAGGCCAACATCGCCGCGATCCTCAAGAGCGAGGGCTACATCGCCGACTTCCACACCGAAGATGCCCGCGTCGGCAAGAAGCTTGTGGTGGAACTGAAGTACGGCCCCAGCCGCGAACGCAGCATCGCCGGGCTGCGCCGGGTGTCCAAGCCCGGCCTGCGCGTCTACGCGAAATCCACCAGCCTGCCGCGGGTTCTGGGCGGCCTCGGCGTGGCGATCATCTCCACGTCGTCGGGTCTGAGGACCGACCGCCAGGCGGCTCGAGAGGGCGTGGGCGGCGAAGTCCTCGCGTTCGTGTGGTGAGGAGGAGCTAGAACTATGTCGCGTATTGGAAAGCAGCCGGTCCCGGTTCCCGCCGGGGTCGACGTGACCATCGACGGCCAGAACGTCTCGGTGAAGGGACCGAAGGGCACGCTGGAACTGGCGGTCGCCGAGCCGATCACCGTAATGCGCAGCGACGATGGCGCCATCGTTGTGACCCGGCCCGACGACGATCGGCACAACCGCTCGCTGCATGGGTTGTCGCGCACGCTGGTGGCCAACCTGGTCGCCGGTGTGACCGAGGGCTACACCACCAAGATGGAGATCTTCGGCGTCGGCTATCGCGTGCAGCTCAAGGGCAACACGCTCGAGTTCTCGCTCGGCTACAGCCATCCCGTGGTTGTGCAGGCTCCCGAGGGCATCACCTTCGCCGTGGAGTCGCCTACCAAGTTCTCGGTCTCGGGTATCGACAAGCAGAAGGTCGGTCAGATCTCGGCGAACATCCGCCGTCTGCGCCGCCCGGACCCCTACAAGGGCAAGGGCGTGCGCTACGAGGGCGAGCAGATCCGCCGCAAGGTCGGAAAGACAGGTAAGTAAACATGGCTTCTAAAACAGCGTCCGCGACGCGAAAGCCGGTGGGCCAGACCGTGTCCGAGACCCGGCGGCTGTCCAGGCTGCGCCGGCACGCGCGGTTGCGCAAGAAGATTACCGGCACGGCCGAGCGGCCCCGCCTTGTGGTCCACCGGTCGTCGCGGCACATCCACGTGCAGCTGGTGAACGACCTCAACGGCACAACTGTGGTCGCCGCGTCGTCCATCGAGGCCGACGTGCGCAATGTCGAGGGTGACAAGAAGGCCCACAGCGTGCGGGTTGGTCAGCTGATCGCCGAGCGTGCCAAGGCCGCCGGCATCGACGAGGTGGTGTTCGACCGCGGCGGGTACACGTACGGCGGGCGGATCGCGGCCTTGGCCGACGCCGCGCGCGAAGGCGGGTTGAAGTTCTAATGACTGATAACGGAAGGACCGCATGATGGCCGAGCAGGCGACATCCGGAGCCGCTGGGTCATCCGGCGGCGCGCCGGCGACCTTCGAAGCTCGGGACGGCCGACCTCCGCGGGGTGACCGCGAGGGCCGGGGCCGCCGCGATGACCGTGGTGGCCGTGGTGGCCGCGACGACCGCGAGAAGAGCAACTACATCGAGCGCGTCGTCGCGATCAACCGTGTCTCCAAGGTCGTCAAGGGTGGCCGGCGGTTCAGCTTCACCGCGCTTGTCATCGTCGGCGACGGCAACGGAATGGTCGGCGTCGGCTACGGCAAGGCCAAGGAAGTTCCGGCGGCGATCGCCAAGGGCGTCGAGGAAGCGCGCAAGGGCTTCTTCCGGGTTCCGCTGATCGGCGGCACCGTCACCCATCCCGTCCAGGGCGAGGCGGCCGCGGGCGTGGTGATGCTGCGCCCCGCCAGCCCCGGTACCGGTGTGATCGCCGGCGGCGCCGCTCGCGCGGTGCTGGAATGCGCCGGCGTGCGCGACATCCTGGCCAAGTCTCTGGGCAGCGACAATGCGATCAACGTTGTGCACGCCACCGTCGCCGCGCTCAAGCTGCTGCAGCGGCCGGAGGAAGTGGCGGCCCGACGTGGCCTGCCGATCGAGGACGTCGCGCCGGCCGGCATGCTGCGGGCTCGGCGTGAGGCCGATGCGATTGCCGCGTCGGCCGCGCGTGAAGGAACGGCATAACCATGACGGAGCTGAAGATCACTCAGGTGCGCAGCACCATCGGCGCGCGGTGGAAGCAGCGTGAAAGCCTGCGGACGCTCGGGCTGCGGAAGATCCGCCAGTCCGTGGTCCGTGAGGACAACGCGCAGACCCGCGGCCTGATCAAGGCCGTGCACCACCTGGTAAAAGTTGAGGCGGTGGAGACGAAATGACGCCGATCAAGCTTCACGATTTGAAGCCGGCCCCCGGCTCGAAGACCGCGAAGACCCGGGTGGGTCGCGGGGAGGGTTCGAAGGGTAAGACCGCGGGCCGCGGAACGAAGGGCACCAAGGCGCGTAAGAACGTGCCGGTGAACTTCGAGGGTGGCCAAATGCCGATCCACATGCGGCTGCCCAAGCTCAAGGGATTCCGCAACCGGTTCCGCACCGAGTACGAGGTCGTCAACGTCGGCGACATCAACAAGCTCTTCCCGAAGGGCGGTGATGTCGGCGTCGACGAGCTGGTGGCCGCGGGCGCGGTCCGGAAGAACTCGTTGGTCAAGGTGCTGGGCGACGGCAAGCTGACCGTCAAGGTCAACCTGACCGCACACAAATTCAGCGGCAGCGCGCGCGAGAAGATCACCGCCGCAGGCGGTTCCGCGACGGAGATCTAGGCCCCGAGCGGACGCGGAGTCCCGACACGCCGAGGCGTGTCGGGACTTTTTGCGTCAGTGCTTACTGACCCCAGTTGAAGCAGCCCACGCCGGGCACGCAGCCGCCGCCGCCCCACGGGCCGCCGCTGCCGCATGCTCCAGCGGCAGTGCAACCGCCGCCGCCGAGGGGGCCGCCACCGCCGCACGTTCCATCGGCAGTGCAACCCTGGCCGCCGCCGGGACCGCCGCCGCCGCAGGCGCCGTTGGCGCAGCCGTTACCGCCGGGATCCTGGGGTGCAAAGTGAGTGATCGAAGTGCCTGCTGCCGCCGCGTAGGCGTCGGCCACGGCGTAGGGCGCGGCGACGATCCAACCCGCCGCAGCCCCCGCCATCAGGAGCGGAGCAGCCATGATTTTCAGTTTCGCCATCATATATCCGGTTTTACCACTTTCTTGTTAACTTAAACCGCCTAATTTTTAGCGAACCCCATGAGTCAGCTGAGCTGCGGAATCACCTCTCCAGCAAGCCGTTCCATTTGCTCGCGATCCTCCGCCACCGTCGCGCCGACCGGGTTGAGCAGGACCATCTCGGCCCCGGCGTCGATCACCTCGCGGACCCCGCGAACAACGTCATCGGGTGGGCCCGACACCGGCACGGCCTCGATGCCCGGCATCTCCCCGTAGATGCGGTGCAGGCCGTCGAGCACCCGCTGGCGGGCTCGGCCGGCGTCGTCGTCGACCATCAGGTACACCCGCTTGCCGATGGTGAATCGCGTTGCGTCCTTGCCCTGTTCGTCGATTTCGCGGCGCACCGTCCTGGCGGCTTCGGCGAAGTTCGCGGTGGTCGACGAGCCGCCGCCGATGAACGAATCGCCCAGCCGCACCGCCCGTGCCAGGGCCTTTGGTGCGCTGCCCCCAAACCAGATCGGCGGGTGGGGGCGCTGCACGGGCTTGGGCTGGATCGGCAGGCCGTTGACGTCGCGGAACCGACCGTGAAACGTCACGGTCGGCTGGTCGGACCAGGCCGCCTTCATCAGCTCAAGGCCCTCGGTGAAATAGCTGATGAAGGTCGCCTTGTCCACGCCGAACGCCGAGAACGGCCGGAAGTTACCGCCATGGCCGACGCCGACGTCCAACCGACCGTGGCTCAGCCGGTCGACGGCGGTGATGGCCGACGCCAGCTGCAGCGGCTCGTGCAGGGAGGTGATGAGCACCGCCACCCCCAACCGCAGCCGGCCGGTACAGGCGGCGGCGTAGGCCAGCATCTCCAACGGCGCGATCCGCGGCGCGTTGCCGATGACCTGCTCCAACGTCCAGCCGCCCTCGAAGCCAAGCTGTTCGGCCCGTGCGAGATACGCCTTTACGCCCGCTTCGTCGAAGCCGTCATAGTCCAGCTGCGGGATCGAGATCGAGAACCTCACCGAGTCCACATTAGGCGTGCCCGAGCCTCGGTGTGGCGCGTCGGTAGGCTCGCAGGATGATCGCTTTCCTGCCCGGCATCCCCGGCACCGACGACCTTCGTGCGTTTGTCGGGCGGGTCGACACCGCCCGACACCACGGTGTTCCCAACGGGTGTGTTCTCGAACTCGACCTGCTCTCGGTGCCGCAGGAGGCCAGCGGCTTCGACCCGTTCGCGATGATCGCCAGCCGTGGCAGGCCGCTGGTGCTGCGCGAAGCCGTCGCCGCCATCCACCGCGCAGCGGAGGACCCACGGGTGGCGGGGCTTATTGCGCGTGTCCAGATTTCGGCGGCCGCCGCCGGGCCCGTGCAGGAACTTCGCGCGGCGATCACCGCGTTCAGCGATGTCAAGCCGTCGCTGGCGTGGGCCGAGACGTACCCGGGCACCCTGTCGTACTACCTCGCCTCGGCGTTCCGCGAGGTGTGGATGCAGCCGTCGGGCACCGTCGGGTTAGTCGGCTTTGCCACCAACGCGCTGTTCCTTCGGGACGCGCTGGACAAGGCAGGCATCGAGGCGCAGTTCATCGCGCGCGGTGAATACAAGTCAGCCGCAAACCTTTTCACGCAGGATAGCTACACCGAGGCCCATCGTGAGGCCGACAGCCGGCTGATCGAAAGTTTGCACGCTCAGGTGTGGCAGGCGGTAGCCGAGTCACGTCTTCTCGAGGCCCAGGAGGTCGACGCGCTCGCCGACAAGGCGCCGCTGCTGCGCGACGACGCCGTCACCGGCCGCTTGGTCGACCGCATCGGCTTCCGCGACGAGGCCTACGCCCGCATCGGCGAACTCGTTGGCGCACCGGGGATTTCACCCGAGACCGGCGATGCGGACGCCGAGGACGCACCGCCGCGGCTGTACCTGTCGCGGTACGCGCGGGCCACCGCGCCGCGGCCGACTCCGCCCATGCCGTCTATTCCTGGCCGCAAGGGTAAGCCGACGATCGCAGTCGTCACACTGCACGGCCCGATCGTCAGCGGCCGTGGCGGCCCCCAGCTGCTGCCGTTCGGCAACTCGAGCGCGGGGGGCGACACCATCGCTGCGGCGCTGCGCGAGGCCGCCGCGGACGATTCCGTTTCCGCGATCGTGCTGCGCGTGGACAGCCCCGGCGGGTCGGTGACGGGATCGGAAACCGTTTGGCGCGAAGTGAGTCGGGTTCGCGAGGGAGGTAAGCCGGTCGTCGCGTCGATGGGTGCTGTCGCTGCCTCCGGCGGCTACTACGTGTCGATGTCCGCCGACACGATCGTGGCCAACCCGGGGACGATCACCGGATCGATCGGCGTGGTCACCGGCAAGCTGGTGGCCCGTGAGCTCAAGGGCCGTCTCGGCGTCGGGTCCGATACCGTGCGCACGAACCCCAACGCCGACGCGTGGTCGATCAACAAGCCGTTCACCGATGAGCAGCACGCGCATGTCGAGGCCGAGGCCGACCTGTTCTACACCGACTTCGTCGAGCGCGTCGCCAAGGGCCGCAAGCTGACCGCGGAGGCCGTCGATGCGATCGCTCGCGGCCGGGTGTGGACCGGTGCCGACGCGCTCGAACGTGGCCTCGTCGACGAGCTGGGCGGGCTGCGCACCGCGATCACACGTGCCAAAGTGCTGGCGGGCCTCGAGCCCGACGAGGACGTCCGTCTCGTCGGCTACCCCGGCTCGTCGCTGATGGATCTGCTGCGGCCGAAGCCGTCGTCGCAGCCCGCTGCCGCGTCGTTGCCCGAGGCGCTTGCCGCGCTGGTCGGTCGCTCGTTGGCCGGCGTCATCAGCCAGGCCGAACGGTCTCTGACCGGCGTCAGCGCGCTCTGGCTGGGCGACTACCGCTTTTAGCCCATTCGACACGGATATTGGCAAAACGCGTGTCATGATTGGCCGCTGACGCCAGCCTTGAATCGTGGCGTTTTCGGCGGCGGGCAAGCGGGTGGTCATCACCGGCGCATCTTCCGGTGTCGGCGCCGCGTTGGCCCGCCGGCTCGCCGAGCAGGGTGCGGTCGTCGGCCTGATCGCCCGCAGGCGCGATCGACTGGCGGAGGTGCTGGCCGAGTGCAAGAAAGCCTCGCCGGAGTCGACGATGTGGGTGGCCGACCTCGCCGACAGCTCAGCCGTCGGCCCGCTCGCCCTGCAGACGTGGGACGCCCTCGGCGGCATCGATGTCCTGGTCAACAACGCCGCAATTCCCAAGCGCCGGGCGGTCACCGTGCTCGGCCCAGACGAGGTGGAATCCGTCATGCGGGTCAACTTCTTCGCCCCGATGCGCATGATCCTGGCAATCCTGCCGCGGATGCTCGCCCGTGAATCGGGAACGATCGTCAACGTGTCCAGCGTCGGTGGTCGGCTCGGCATCATCCACGAATGCGCGTATTCGGCAAGCAAATTCGCGCTGTGCGGATGGAGTGAAGCCATGGCCGTCGATCTGCACGGCACCGGCGTCGCAGTGAAGCTGATCGAGCCGGGACCCGTGGACACCGAGATCTGGGACAAGCCCGACAATGACGAACCCATCTACAACGGGCCCAAATTCACGCCAGAAGAGGTGGCCGACGGCATCATTACCGCACTGGGCACCGAGGGCTTCGAGCACTACGTGCCCGACATGAAGGCGGTCGTCGACCAGAAGAACTCCGACATCGATACCTACATCGCCGGTGCGGCATCGATGGGGACCCCGCAAACATGAAGGCGCTCGTGTATGGCGTGCCGCCCCAACCGTTCGAGGTACCCGACGACGCGAACCTGCTGACGAAGAATCTTGCGAATTCGCCCGTTGGACTGCGTGACGTGCCCGATCCGCGACCGCTGCACGACGATTGGGTTGTTACCCGGCCCCGGCTGACCGGCATCTGCGGATCGGACTCCAAGCAGATCTTGCTCGAATTCGGTGAGGGCGACACCGACAACGCGATGGCCGCGTTCTGCTCGTTCCCTCAAGTGATGGGCCACGAGGTGGTTGCCGACGTCGTAGCGACGGGCTCCACGGCGCGCGGGCTGGAGGTCGGGCAGCGAGTAGTACTGAACCCGTGGCTGTCGTGCGGGCCGCGCGGGATCCAACCGCGCTGTCCCGCGTGCGAAAACGGCGACTACAGCCTGTGCTGGAGCTTCACCGACGGCGACATCAAGCCCGGCATCCACACCGGTGTTTCGGCCGACGTGACCGGCGGATACGCCGAGCTGATGGCCGCCCATGACAGCATGCTGTTCGGTGTGCCCGAGGCGGTGCCCGATGAGCTCGCCGTGTTCGCAGACCCGTTCTCGGTGTCGTTGCACGCGATCACCCGCCATCCTCCGCCACGGAGCGGACGGGTCGTGGTGTACGGGGCAGGCTCGCTCGGATTGTGCGCGGTCGCCGTGCTGCGGGCCCTCTACCCGGAAACCGCGGTGGCGGTCGTGGCCCGTTTCGACGCCCAGGCCGAGTTGGCCCGTCGGTTCGGCGCGGACCTGGTGCTGGCGCACGAACCGCGCCTGGCGATCATCGAGGAACTGGTCGGGTGGGGGGGTGGTCGGCTGCGGCAACCGCTGCAGGGTCTGCCGATGGCGTATCCCGGCTCGATCGACGTCGTCTACGACACCATCGGCAAGCCCGACACATTCGAGGTCGGCGTCCGCGTCCTCGCGGCGCGGGGCACGCTGGTGAAGGCCGGCGTGCACGCGCCAGGCCGATGGGAGTGGAGTCCGTTGTACTTCAAGGAGATCAACTGGGTAGGCTCCAACGCGTTCGGCGTCGAGGAAGTAGAGGGGGAGCGCAAACACGCCATCGCCCACTACCTTGATTTGGTCGTCGACGGGCGAGTTGACCTGCGCCCCATGCTGACTCACACGTTCCAGCTCGGGCAGTGGCGCGACGCATTCCTGGCGATCGCAAACCAGGGTGAATCCGGCGCCGTCAAGGTCGCCATCGACCAGCGACGACCTATATCGGGTTCTGACGCAGGTAGCCGTACACCGCGGCGAAGTTCTTGTTGACCTCGTCGGGAATGGGGACGGGCCCACCGAGAGCCCTTGCGCCCCAAACGATCTGAGCGGTCCGCTCGATGAGCGCGGTCACATGCAGAACCGTGTCGGGTCGCGGCCCGGTCGCCACAAGGCCGTGGTTGGCGATCAGCGCGGCCGCCCGGCCCTCGAGCGCCTTGACCGCGTTGTTGCCGACGTCGGGTGTGCCCGACGCCGCGTAATCGGCGCAGCGGATTTCCCCGCCGCAGTACACCGCGAACTCGTCGACGCAGGCGGGAATGGATTGATGGGCAACGGCGAACATGGTGGCCCACACGGGATGGCTGTGGATCACGCTGCCGATGTCGTCGAACGCCTGATAGCACGAAAGGTGCAGCTTCATCTCCGATGAAGGCGACCGGCCTTCCTTGGCCTCCAACACCGTTCCGTCCGGATCGACCAGCACGAGGTCCTCGAGCGCCATCTCCGCGTAGTCGACCGACGACGGTGTGATGACGAGGTTGCCGTCCTCCCGCCGTGCCGAGATGTTGCCCGCGGTGCCCTCGACCAGGCCGCGTCGCAGCATGTCCTTGGCCGCGGCCAGCACCGCGGCCTCGGCGTTGTCAACGAATCTCATGAGGACAGCACCTCCGGGTTGACGATGTGGGTCGGCCTGTTACCGGACAGCAGCGCTTCGAGGCCGTCGGCGACGATCTGCGCCTGCCGCGCCTCAGTGTTCCACGTGGCCCCGCCGATGTGGGGCGTGAGCACGACGTTGGGCAGGCCCGTCAACGGATGATCGGTGGGCAGCCATTCCCCGACGAAGTGGTCGAGGCCTGCGGCGCCCACCTTCCCGCGGCGAAGGGCGTCGACCAGCGCGTCGGTGTCGTGCAGCTGGGCCCGGGCGGTGTTGAGAAACACGACGCCGTCGCGCATCGCAGCGAACTGGTCGGCGCCGATCATGCCGACGGTCTCGTCGGTGACGGGCGCGTGCAGCGAGACGATGTCGGCCTGGGCGAGCAGCTCGTCGAGGCTGTGCTCGGCCTCGTCGTTGTAGGGGTCGTACGCGATGACGGAGACGCCAAGGCCCGTCAACCGCCATCGCAGGGCCCTGGCGACCGCGCCCAGACCGACCAGTCCCGCGGTCCGGCCGGCCACCTCCCACGACCTGAACCGCTGGTAGGGGATCGTGCCGTCGCGAAACACCTGGCCGGCGCGGACATCGGCATCGGCGGTCAGCAGGTGGCGGGTGGCGCCGAAAAGCAGGGCGACCGCCATTTCGGCGACCGCGTCGGCGTTGCGCCCCGGCGTGTACAGGACGGGGATACCGGCCTTGGTGGCGCCGCCGGTGTCGACGTTGTTCGGGTCTCCGCGAGTCGAGGCGATCGCCCGCAACGGCAACTCGTATACCGGGCCGCCGACCGAATCACCTTCCACGACAAGCACATCCGCGCCCTCGGCGGACGCCCGCTCGGCCAGCTGCTCTGCGTTGTAGATCCGCAGCGGGGACTGATCGATCCACGGGTCATACACCACGTCGGCCAGCTGCTGCAGCTTGTCGAAGCCGGGACCGCGCAGGGGAGCCGTCACAAGGGCACGAAATCGCTTCACCCCTGCCCATGCTGGCGTACGGTGACGCGCGTGTCAGCCAAAGGCGTCACAATCGGCATCGACATCGGCACGACCTCCGTCAAAGCCGTGGCCGCCGATGAGGACGGCAACGTGCAGGCCAGCACACGAATCCCGCATCAGCTGCGCGTACCCGCCCCAGATCGCCTCGAACACAACGCCGACGAAGCGTGGCGGCGGGGTCCGCTGGCCGCGATGGCCCAGCTGGCCAGACCCGGCGCCAGAGCGGTGGCGGTCACGGCGATGGTGCCGTCGCTGGCCGCCGTCGACGACAGCGGCCGGCCAGTCACACCGGGGCTGCTCTACGGCGACGCCAGGGGCCGCAGGGCGGGCCGCGGCGAGAAGTCCTTCCTGACGGGCGAGGCGGTCGAGTTCCTGCGCTGGACGGTCCGTGAGGCGCCCCAAGCGCACGGGTACTGGCCGGCGATGGCGGTCGCCAATCACGCACTGGCGGGCGAGGCCGTCGTCGACAACGCGACCGCCAGCACCACGTACCCGTTGTTCGACGGCCTTGGCTGGGATGAGGCGGTGTGCGCCGACTGCGGCACGACGGGCGACCGGATGCCAAGGATCGAGATGACGGGCAAGGCCGCCGGCCAGGTCCGCGGTACCGATGCCGTGTTGGGCGCCGGCGCGGCCGACGCCCTCTGCGAGCAACTGGTCGCCGGGGCTGACTCCGACGGCGACGTTCTGGTCTTGTGCGGGACCACCCTCATCGTCTGGGTGACGATTCCCGAATACCGCGAGGTGCCTGGTCTGTGGACGCTGCCGCACACGGCGGTGGGGAAGAGCCAGATCGGGGGGCCGAGCAATGCGGGCGGCCTGTTTCTCGGCTGGGTGGACCGGCTGGTGGGTGGCGGCGACACCGCCACCGACCCGCGGCGAGTTCCGGTGTGGTCGCCCTACATTCGCGGTGAACGCAGTCCCCACCACGATCCGGACCGCCGCGGCGTGCTCGACGGGCTGGACCTCACCCACGACGGGGCGGCGGTGCGGCGGGCCGCATTCGAGGCGTCCGGCTTCGTTGTTCGCCAGCTGATCGAGTTGAGCGGGGCATCGGCGTCGCGCATCGTCGCGACGGGTGGTGGTACCCGCGTCGGGCCGTGGATGCAGGCCCTCGCCGACGTCACCGGCCTACCGGTGGCGGTGTCGGGTGTGCCGGAGGGGGCGGCGCTGGGCGCGGCGTTCCTCGGCAGGATGGCCGCCGGTCTCGAGTCGTCGATCACCGACGCCGCCCGATGGGCGTCGACCAAAACCATTGTCGAGCCCGATCCCACGTGGACGGGGCCGGTCCAGGACCGCTACCGCCGGTTTCTCGAGCTGGCTGGGCAGTTTGGGGAATAACGGGCATCGTCGACCGCGTCGATGGTCTCGACCGTCGAACAGGGCTCCTAGCGCTTAACCGCGGTCAGGTAGCTCATGTCGTTGAAGAAGCCCATGGCTCCGTCTTCGGGGAACTCAAACCCGTTGGCGGCGTAAGCGTCCCGCATCGTCCGCGCGGACACATCCCAGCCGTGACCGGTCAGGTACTCGATGACGTCACTGCGTTCACCGTGATAGATCAGATCGCCCATCGCGATGTCGTACCCGTATTCCTTGAGTCGGTCCGAAATTTGTTGCGCTCGCTCGTCGGCGAACATGCTGACGTCGCGGATGTGCTCGGTGGCGATCCGGCTGCCGGGCGCGCTGAGCTCGTTGATCCTGTCGAACAGCAAGTCCTGGGCCTCAGGCGGCAGGTAGATAAGCAGACCCTCGGCGATCCATGCGGTGGGCTGTGTGGAATCGAAGCCGTTGTCCCGCAGTGCTTTAGGCCAATCATCTCGAAGATCGATCGCGAGGGTGCGCCGGTCGGCCCTTGGCTTGGCGCCCAGGTCGGCCAGCGTCTTGGTTTTGAAGTCGATGACCTCAGGTTGGTCGAGCTCGAAGACGGTCGTGCCAGCGGGCCACGGCAACCGGTAGGCCCGCGCGTCCAGGCCAGCCGCCAGGATCACCGCCTGGCGGACTCCTGCGGCGGCGGCGTCGGTGAAGAGTTTGTCGAAATGGCGGGTGCGGACAGCCATTCCCTCCGCGCCGCGCCGCATGTTGAACCGGGGGTCGACGTCGTCCAGTTTGATCTCGCCGTCGAGGGCGCGAATGAAGAAGTCGAGGCCGACCGCACGCACCAATGGCTCGGCGAACGGGTCGTCGATCAGGCCTTCTCTGTTGCTCAATATGCGTTGGGTGGCCACCATCGTGGCGGTCACGCCCACGCTGGACGCCAGATCCCAGGTATCGTCGTCGGTTCGGGGCATCGGGTCACCCTACTTTCGTAACGCGATGACGGCGAGCGAATTGCGCAGCGGCGCAAGGTCATCGGTATCGGGGAAGTTCTTGCCGTAATCGCTGAACAGCTCCGGCCGCGGGCGTGCTGTCACATGCCAACCGTGGCCGGTCAGGTAGTCGACAACGTGGTTGCGGTCACCCTTGTAGAACAGGTCGGCCAGGTTGAGGTCGAAGCCGTGCTGTTGCCATTGCGCCCTCATCGCAGCGGCGCGCTCACCGATGCTCGCGCCCGCGTCCGGATGGAACTCGGTGGCCAACCGGCTCCCGGGGGCGCTCAGCGCGGTGATGTTGTCGAACAGCCTGTCCTGCGCGTCCGGCGGCAAGTACGCCAGCAGCCCCTCGGCACTCCATGCCGTCGGCTGGCTGTCGTCAAAGCCACTGCGGCGCAACGCGGCCGGCCAATCGTCACGCAGGTCGATGGCCACCGTGCGGCGCTCCGCGGTCGGGGTCGCGCCGATGTCGGCCATCGTCGCCGTCTTGAACTCGATCACCTTGGGTTGATCGATCTCATACACAACGGTGCCGTCCGGCCAGGGCAGCCGGTATGGACGCGAGTCCAGCCCGGAGGCCAGGATGACCGCCTGACGGACGCCGGCCTTGATGGCGTCGACGAAGAAGTCGTCGAAGAACTTCGTGCGGACCGCCATCACCGTGGTCATCACCGTTGCGGTGCTGCCCGTGTCGTCCGTCAGCGCGATCTCGCCGTCGGCCAGCTTGGTGAAGAAGTCGATACCAACGGCCAGTACCAGCGGCGCCGCGAACGGGTCTTCGATCAGTGGATTCGGCTCCTTCGTGGCCAGCGCACGCGCCGCGGCGACCATCGTGGCCGTCGCGCCGACGCTAGACGCGACGTCCCAGCTGTCGTCGTCGGTCCGGCTCACCGGGCACCGTCCAGGATGCCGCTGACATACCGCATCTCGGCGAAGCGACCCATGTCCTCCTCGTCGAAGGGCGGCAGGTCGTGGTCCGCGAACAGCTCCTGCACGGTCCTGCCGCTCATCCGCCATCCCAGGTCGGCGAGGTAGGCCGAGGCCTCATTGCGGTCGCCGAAGTACGCCAGCTCGGTCATGTCGAGATCGAAGCCGTGTTTGCGCCACGTCTCGGAAACGCTTCGCATGCACTGCTTGATCGCGTCCTCGTCACCGGGCCCCGGCGTTGGCACGCTCTCGGTGGCGATCCGGCTGCCCGGCGCGCTGAGTGCAGTGATG
>DATARY010000244.1:0-49723 GCA_036263935.1 Mycobacterium sp. | reverse complement strand
AGGCAACCCGGCGACGGGTCTGGCCATCACGTTCACGAACAAGATGGTGTCGATGGACATCGCCGGCCTGCTGGCCGGGCGACAGAATTACACCGCCTACCCCGCACTGCGTACCCTCTCGCAGCACGACACGGAACGGATACTCACCCAGGCGCTGTCCGAGCGGGGCGTCGAGATCGAGCGGGGACGGGCGCTGACCGACCTGACCCAGGACGGCGACACGGTGACCGCATCAGTGCGCCGCGAGGATGGGTCGACCGAGACCGTGCGATGCCGGTGGGTCATCGGCTGCGACGGTGCGCACAGCGCGGTGCGCAAGGCGGTCGGTATCCCGTTCGCGGGCAAGACCTATCACGACGAGTTCATCATGGCCGACGCTCAACTCGATTGGAAGCTGCCGCACGGCGAACTATACGCATTCCCCAGTCCCGAAGGGATTTTCGCGGCCTTCTCGATGCCTGGCGAGAACCGGTACCGCATCTTCGGCAACGTCCCACCGGGGCCCGAGGGTCCCAGTGCCGAGTACAGCGAGCCGACGCACGAACAGTTCCAGGCGATGATCGACGAGCGAGTTCCGTTCGGCGCCAAGGTCACCAAGGAGTACTGGGTCACCCGCTACCGGGTGCACAGCCGCGTCGTGCCCCGCTACCGCGACGGGCGGGCGTTCCTGGTCGGTGACGCCGCACATGTGCACAGTCCCGCCGGGGCGCAGGGCATGAACACGGGGATCCAGGACGCGTACAACCTGGCGTGGAAGCTTGCCCTGGTCGAACGCGGCATCAGCGACACCTCCCTACTGGACAGTTATCAAGCCGAGCGACACCCCGTCGGCGTGCAATTGTTGAAGACGACCGACCGGTTGTTCTCGGCCATCGCCGGCCGCAACTGGTTGTCGCGGATCGCCCGCGGCCGGATAGCGCCGCAATTGGCCACCCACGTGCTGACGCGCCCGTCGGTCCGACGGTGGTTCGTGGGCACACTGGCCCAGCTGCGGCTGCATTACCCGGACAGCCCGCTCAACGCCCAGGACGGTGCAGGCTGGCACGACGCGCCCGCCCCTGGCGACCGGGCACGCGAGGCCGATGTGCGCATCAACGGGAAACCGGGACACCTGCACGATGTGCTGCACGGCACGCACCACACCGTGCTGCTGTTCACCGGGCTGGACGACCACGCGCGACCGGCCGTCGAGCTGTGCCGGATCGCCGAACAGATCGAACGGTCCTACCCCGGGCTGGTGCGGGCGCGGGTGATCAGCGCAGAGCGTTTCGCCGATCACCCTGCGGCACTTGGTGATCCCGACCGCTCGGTGCACCGGCAGTACGGGATCACGTCGGCGGCCGCGTTCGTCGTGCGGCCTGACGGGCATGTCGGCTACCGGGGCCGACCTGTCATCGCCGATCTCCTGCTGGCCGATCTGGCGGCCCGGCTTCCCGGCGCGTCGGCTCTAGCACCGTCTCGAGCATAATGCGGGTGATCTCGCCGGGACTGCGTCCGCCCAAGGTCTGCGGCATCACAAGGGATGTGAAGAGCACGCCGTTGTAAAACACGTTGAGAAGCTCGATGTCCCGCTGCGACGGTTCGGTGCCGTTGTCTCGGTGCGCGTCGTACGTCAGCTTCATGGCTTCGTCCGCGATGCGGTCGAACTCCGCGCGCAACTCGGGCTTGCGCGTGCTCTCCAGAGCCAGTTCGAACATCGCGACGTAACGGCCACCGAATCTGGTCAGCGCCTCATCTACGACGTCGGCGAGAAGGTCGATGACGCAGGCATCCGATTGCGCATACCGCGTGCGCAGTTCGTCGATCAACGCGAAGTGCAGATCGACGATTCGTTGAATCGTGGCCGCCACCAAGGCTTCCCGTGACCGGAAGTAGTTCGAGGTCGTTCCGCGCGGCAGCCCTGCGTGCTTATCGACCTCGCGATGCGACAGCCCGTGCAGGCCATCCCGCGCGACCACCTCGATGGCCGCGTCGGTGATCTGATCGCGTCGCTGCTGATTGCTCGGTGGCACGCTCGCGCTGCCTAGTCGCGCAGCATTTCTGCGACGAGGAACGCCAGCTCCAGCGACTGCTGGGTGTTGAGCCGCGGGTCGCACGCGGTCTCGTACCGGCCGGCCAGGTCCGAGTCGGAGATGTCCTGCGCGCCACCGAGGCACTCGGTGACGTTCTCGCCGGTGATCTCGACGTGGATGCCACCGGGATGCGTGCCCAGTTCGCGGTGCACCTCGAAGAAGCCCTGCACCTCGTCGACGATGCGGTCGAAGTGGCGGGTCTTGTAACTGGTCGACGATTCGTGGGTGTTGCCGTGCATCGGGTCGCACTGCCAGATCACTTGGTGGCCGGTGGCTTGCACCTTTTCGATGATCGGCGGCAGCAGGTCACGCACCTTGTTGTTGCCCAGCCTGCTGACCAGCGTCAGCCGTCCGGGCTTGTTGTGTGGATCGAGTCGCTCGACGTATTCGACAGCCAGCTCGGGCGTCATCGTCGGGCCGATCTTCACCCCGATCGGGTTGGCGATCACTTCCGCGAACGCCACGTGGGCGCCGTCGAGCTGGCGGGTCCGCTCGCCGATCCACACGTAGTGCGCCGACAGGTCATACAGCCGGGGCTCAGGGCCGTCTTCTGGGTAATCTTCGGACAGCCGCAGCATCGCCCGCTCGTAGTCGAGCACCAAAGCCTCGTGACTGGCATAGATTTCGGCGGTCTGCAGGTTGTGGTCGTCGACGCCGCAGGCGCTCATGAAGGTCAGTCCGCGGTCGATCTCGCTGGCAAGCGCCTCATAGCGCGCGCCGGCAGGCGAGGTCCTGACGAACTCGCGGTTCCAGTCGTGCACCAGGTGCAGCGAGGCCAGGCCCGACGCGGTCAGCGCCCGTACCAGGTTCATCGTGGCGCTGGCGTTGGCGTACGCGCGCACCAGCCGCGACGGGTCGTGCTCGCGTGCGGCGGCGTCCGGCGCGAAGCCGTTGATCATGTCGCCGCGGTAGGTCTTCAGCCCCAGCGCGTCGAGGTCCGACGACCGCGGCTTGGCGTACTGGCCCGCGATGCGGGCCACCTTGACCACCGGCATGCTGGCGCCGTAGGTGAGCACCACCGCCATCTGCAGCAGGGTTCGGATGTTGGCCCGGATGTGCGGCTCGGTGTTGTCGACGAAGGTCTCGGCACAGTCGCCGCCCTGCAGCAGGAACGCCTTTCCGCGGGCGACGTCGGCCAGCAGCCCCTTGAGGCGCTCGATCTCCGCGGGCACGGTCACCGGAGGAACGCTCTCCAGGACGGTCCGCATGACCTTGGCCTGCTCGGCGTCCCAGCTTGGCTGCTGCGCCGACGGCTTGGCCAGGGCGGTGTCCAGCCGGTGCCGCAGGTCCTCGGGCAACGGCGGCAGCGATGGGAGCTGGTCGATAGGTACGTCGACGGTCCAGTTCACCCGTTCATGGTAACCGGCCGCGGCGAGGGCCTTTTCAGCCGTGTGCTGGCACTTCCCCCTTTTCGAAGCCCGTGGTCATCAACCGGAACCGCAGCAGGTTGTGCCGCGCATCCACCAAGGCATCGTGCGCGTCGCGCGGCCTGGGCGGCATCCTCGGGGACCCACGGTCCTCCCAGAACTGCCGCAACTCGCGGGTGAACCGCGGGATTGCCGGCGGCAGGTCGGTCATCGGCCCCCACAGCTGGCACAGCGCGACGTGGTCGTAGGCGCCCACCCAGGCCCAGATCTCGATCGGCTCATCGCGCTCGACGCCGAAGAAGTCCTCCAGCTCCGAGCGGATCTGCCTGCGCGAGCGCCACAGCGGCGACGACGGCGAGGGCAGCTTCGGCAGCACGTGCTTACGGACCCAGCTCCCTGCCCGCTCCGGATTGAATTCCGTTGAGATTGCGTAGTATTCGCGACCGTCCTCCGCGGCGACGCCGATCGAGATCAGCTCGATGGTGCGGCCATTGTCGATGAATTCGGTGTCGTAGAAGTACCGCATGCGCAGCCCTACACCTTGGCTTCCTGGGTAGCCGGGGCCCGCTCCGGCGGCGCCGGAGCGGCGTGGATCTCGCGGTCGAGTTGTTGATCGATTTCGTGGTCGTCGGGAAAGTGCGGCTCCCCGGCAATCACGTGCTGCAGCCAGAGCTTCGCCTGGACCACGGGTCGGCGCAGCCTCCGTTCCCGTTCAAGCGCCTTGCGCATCTTCTTCGGCCGACCGCTGTACCGCCAGCGCGCCCACGGCGCGTGTGGGCGCGACAACCGAAGCGCCCCGACGAACAGCAGAGGCGTGATGAACATACCCACCAGCCCGGTCCACACCTTGCCCTTCAACAGCACGATCACCGCGAGCAGCAGCGTGAACACCGCCACCGCGACCACCGCGGCGCGCGCCGCAAGGGAGTGATCATCGCGCCAGATGTTCACATTGAGGAACGACAGCGGGTTGAGGCCAAGGATGAGTAGCCCCGCCACGGCCACCGCGGCGAACACCGCGTCCACCGACGTGCGCCCGTCCTCGGCCCAGTACACATCCTCCAGGTGCAGGATCAACGCGAACTCATCGAGAACCAAAGCTGCCCCGATGCCGAAAAAGATTGCCGCCGCAGTGAATTCGGGCACCCCCCCGTCAACTGCCAACGTGACCATTGTCACCCCGGAAACCATGACCAGGATCACGCCGATCACGACGTGGTGGATGTGCATGGACCCGTGGCCGATGTTGCGGGGCTGCCACCATTTGCGCGGCGCGTCGCTGTCGGCGTGTGCACGGATGTACCGGACGATCGTCCGTGTCACGAAGAACGTCACAAGGAAGGCGATCAGGCACCACATCAGCGGCAACCGCTCCGGCGGGATGGCCAAGTCGAACTTCAAGTCGAAATTGAGTGCGTCGAACACGGGCGAAAACTTACGCCGACCTGCGCGTGTCGTGGCCGGGATAGTGTCCGACGCGCCGCGCGACACCGATACTCTGGTGAGCGACATGAGTAATCGGCGGTCGCCCGGCGGGGCTGGTTGGGGGCCAACGCTCGCCTGGCGGCTGTTTCAGCTGCTCACCGTGGCGGCGTTGGTCTGGGCAGGCTGGCGTCTGCTGGGTCACATCCCCTACCGCATCGACGTCGATGTGTACCGGATGGGCGGGCGGGCCTGGCTGGATGGGCGCCCGTTGTACGCCGACGGCGCCATGTTCCACACCCGCGGCGGCCTGGACCTCCCATTCACGTATCCGCCGCTGGCGGCGATCGCCTTCGCCCCGTTCGCCTGGCTGGCGCTGCCGGTGGCCAGCGTCTCGATCACGCTGACCACGCTGGTGCTGCTGATCGCCTCGACGGTCATGGTGCTGACCGGGCTGAACGTGTGGGCTTCATCGTCTTCGACGGCGGTGACCTCCGAGCCGGCGTGGCTGCGGCGATGCTGGCTGGCCGCCGCGATCGTCGCGCCCGCTCTGATCTACCTGGAACCGATCCGGTCGAACTTCGACTTCGGTCAGATCAACGTCGTGCTGATGACCCTCGTCATCGCCGACTGCGTGCCCCGCAAGACCCCGTGGCCGCGCGGCATGCTGCTGGGCATCGCGATCGCGCTCAAGCTGACGCCCGCGGCGTTCCTGCTGTACTTCCTGCTGCGCCGTGACATGCGTGCGCTGCTCGTCACGACGACGACAGCCGTGGTGGCCACCCTGGCCGGCTTCGCGTTCGCGTGGCGCGACTCGCTGGAATACTGGACGGCCACCGTGCGCCACACGGACCGGATCGGCACCGCGACGCTGAATACCAATCAGAACATCGCGGGCGCGCTGGCCCGGCTTGGCGTCAGCGAGGGCGAGCGGTTCGCCCTGTGGATGCTGGCCTGCGTCGCAGTGCTGGCGCTGACGGTATGGGCGGCGCGCCGCGTTTTTCGGGCCGAGCAGCCGGTTCTCCTGTTGATCTGTGTGGCGATGTTCGGCCTGGTGGTCTCTCCGGTGTCCTGGTCGCACCACTGGGTGTGGGCGCTGCCAACGGTGATCGTCATCGCAGTCATCGCCTACCGGCGGCGACACCTGGCGCTGGGGGCGGTCGCCGCCGCGGGCGTGGCGCTTATGGTGTGGACGCCGATCCCGCTGATGCCCGAGCACCACGAAACCTCGGCGTCGCTGTGGCGCCAGCTGCTCGGCGGGTCATACATCTGGTGGGCGGTCGCCGTCATCGTGGTGGCCGGCACCGCATCCCCCGTAACGGCGCTGCGCAGCCGGCCGGCCGTAGACGCCGCGCCGGTCCCGGTGGTCAGCTAGCCAACGCCGTTGCCGCGGCCTCGGTCGTGCCCTGCTTGACGTCGGCGGCGTACAGGTCGACATACTCCTGTCCGGAGAGGCGCATCAGCTCGTACATCACTTCGTCGATCACCGCGCGCTCGATGAACCGGTTGCCCGCCAGACCCTCGAAACGGCTGAAGTCCATCGGCTTGCCGATCTTGACCTGCACCCGGCCGAACCGCCACATCTTGCTGCCCGGCGGGTTGACGACGTCGGTACCGATCATCGCGACCGGAATCACCGGCACGCCGGTCTGCAACGCCAGCCGTGCCAGCCCGGTCTTGCCCTTGTACAGCCGGCCGTCGGGCGACCGGGTGCCCTCGGGATACATCCCGAGCAGCTTGCCCTCGCCGACGATGCGTTCGGCGGTGGTCAGCGCGCTCTGTGCGCTGTCGGCGTCGGTGCGGTCGATCGGCACCTGGCCGGCGGCGGTGTAGAACCACCTCATGAACCAGCCCTTGATGCCGGTTCCGGTGAAGTACTCGGACTTCGCCAGGAAGGTGATTCGCCGGCTCACCACAAGGGGCAGGTAGAAGCTATCCGCGACCGCCAGGTGGTTACTGGCCAGGATGACGGCGCCGGAGTGCGGAACATAGTCCAGCCCTTCGACTTCCGGCCGGCCGAACAACAACAGCAGAGGTCCCATGAAGACGTACTTGAACAGCCAATACCACATGGGCCCCTCCGAATCAACGAGCACCGGACGCGGGTGCTCTGCGACAACTTTACCCAGGCACTGTGGATCGGACCACAGCTCGGCCCGGGGACGCGCCGCACGACGCGCAAGATCACTCCTCGACCGTCACCGGGATGTGCTGATACCGGCCGGGCCCCGACGGCGGCGGCTCGTCACCTCCTGGACCGCCGCCCGGCGGCGGACCATCCGGTGGCGGCTCCTCGGGCCCGGTCCGAGTCTCGATGTCCTCGACCATCGCCCTGATGGCCGCGAGCAGCGACGCGCTGTGCTCGGCGATGACGGTCAGCATCGGATGCTGCTCGCCCTGCACGAGCGCGGCGAGCGCACAGAGTGGGCACCACACCTGCTGGCACTTCCCCGGCCCGCCGCTGCCGGCAGCCATCGCCGCGGCCGACCGCACCGCGGGGTCGAGCCGGTCCAGAATGGTCTGCGCCAGCTCGCGCAGTTCGGGAGCTAGATCTGGATGTCGCCACCCACCGGCTCCGGTGTCGGTGTGGGATCCACTCACGCCGGCCACACCTCCGGATTCGGTCGAAATCGCACGGTCAGCTCGCTGCCTCGTAACTGCGCGTCCATCACGATGCATCGCCGCAAGACGGACGCCAGCCGAACCCGGCGCCGCAGTCCGCCGGCGCCGATGATCAAGTCGTCGTCGACCCGCCCCAACGCCAACGCGGTCGAGTTGATCTGCGGCAACTTTAGCCGCAGCCGATACACCGCTTCGAGTCCAGATCCCGATTCACGGTCCACGATCGGCTTCAGCGGTCCCGGCGGCGGCGAACCGTCGCGGCGACGTGCGCTCTCGAGGAGCTCCGCGAGCGCCTTCGGACCGATGGGCTCACCGGCCAGGTGAGGGACGAGTACCAGCCCTACGTCGCCGATGGTCTGGTCGAGCTCGTCGAGAACGGCCTGCTGCTCGGAGATGCGCTCGGCATACCAGTCGAACGCGGGGTGCTCGGGCAGGTTCCGGTACTCGTACGAATCATCCTGAATCAGAATCTGATTGACGATCAGCTCATCCAGCTGCACACCCATCAGCGCCAGCGAGCCAAGGGTACGGACCGCCTCGGCGGCCACCACGCGTTCGGCGGTCATCACCAGATGCGCGCGGACCCGCGACCCGTCGGTGAGCAGCGAGCCCAGCCGCTCGGTCCGCGCCCCGATGCGCTCGATCAGCCCGACGACCGCCGCCGAGCGGGCGCCGTCGGACGCGGCGGACAGCCGGCGATGACGCGGCCATGCCCGCTCCAGATACAGTCCGAAGGTGGCCGGCAATGTGAGCATGCGCAGCGCGTCGGCGGTCGACGCGCAGTCCACCACGACGTGGTCCCACTCACCTGAGTCCGCCAGTTCGCCGACCTCGTGCAGGCCGAGCACTTCCTGAATGCCGGGCACTGCCGAAAGCTCTTCTGGCGCAATGTCTCCGAGGTCCGATTCGGGGAACCTGCCGGACAGCAGGCCGACGATCTCGCGCCAGCGCGCTTCCAGCAGCGCCAAGGTGTCCAGCGCGAGCGCATCGAGAAACCCGCCACCGGCGTCCGCATCGTCGGCGAGCACCCTTGTCGGTTCGCGCAGACCGGTCGGTGCGACGGTGGCGCCAAGCACATCGCCGATTGAATGGGCTTGGTCGGTGGACACGATCAGCACCCGCATCCCGGCGCGCGTGTCACGCACGGCGGTGGCGGTTGCCAACGTCGACTTACCTACCCCACCCTTGCCGACGAAGAGACTGATCCGGGCAGGCCTCGATTCATTCAGCCTCGACTCGTTTCTTGAGGTCCTTCAGTGCGGTATTGGTCAGCCTGCGCTCGGCCTTGCGCTTGAGCAGCCCGATGAGCGGGATGATCAGGTCGACCGACAGTTCATAGGTGACGTCCGTGCCGGATCCCTTGGGCGACAGCCGATATGCGCCATCGAGCGCCTTCAGCAGCGAGCTGGACACCAGGCTCCATTTCACCGAGCCCCGATCCGCCGGCCAGTCGTAGGACAGCACCATCGTGTCCTTGAGCACGGCCGCGTCCAGCACCAGCCGGGCGGTCTTGGGGTAGCCCTCGTCGTCGGCCTCCAGCACTTCGGTTTCCTTGTACTCGGCGACCCACTCCGGATAGGAGCCGATGTCGGCGATGACGTCCATCACCGTCGATGGATCGGCGTCGATATAAATGGTCTGCGCAGTCTTGTCCGCCACTTGGTTTCTTTCCCCGCTAGGTCTGCCCGCTGGCAGAAAATCTACCTTCCCCCGAAAGCTCCGGCCGAAGTATCAGGCCAGCCGCGACACCCCGACCGGGCGCGACTGCTCGAGCGTCCGCTTCAACTCGAACGCCATGTCCTTGCCCGCCACCCGGCGCCGGTGGTTCAGCTTGGCCAGGTTCATCTTGGCCAGCTGCCAGGCCGCCACACCAGAAGGTTCGGCGTGCAGGAAATAGTGCAGGATCACCCCGTCCAGCATCGGCTCCAGCCAGATCTCCATTGTTCCGGTCAGCGCACCGGCCACCGTCCAGCGGTGGCCCGCCGCGCCCCTGTCCTGGACGACCGTCAACCGCAGGTCGGGCCACCATCGCCGCCAGCTCGCGCGGTCCGCGACGGCCCTGCCGACCTCGGCTGGGTCCGCGGCCACGAAGGTCTCGTCCGCGATCTGGATGCTGTTCATGGCACACAAGCTTCACATATGTGGCTGAACCGACAGAAACTGGCCGACTAGGCTGATAACCGCAAGGAGCCGGTCCCCGCGAGCGTGAGGTCCCCCAGTCGAGAGGCCAGGATGATAGTGCGTGAGTCGAGTGTTCCCGCAGCATTCACCGTCGGCGAGCACGACAACATCGTCGGCTCCGTGTTCTCACACGAGCGTGACGATCCCGACCATGTGATCTTCCAGCGCCTGATCGACGGCGCATGGACGGACGTGTCATGCAAGGAAGCCGCCAACCAGATTCGTTCGGCAGCACTGGGTTTGATCGCCGAGGGGGTCAAGCCCGGCGACCGGGTCGCCGTGTTGTCCGCCACCCGCTACGAGTGGGTGATCCTCGACCTGGCCATCCTGGCCGCCGGGGCGCTTACCGTGCCGATCTACGAGACCAGCTCCGCCGAGCAGGTGCGCTTCGTGCTCGCCGATTCCGGTGCCGCCCTTGCGTTCGCCGAGAACGACGGGCATGCCGACAAGATCGAGAATCAGGCTGACGAACTTCCGGACCTGCGCAAGGTGCTGCGCATTGACGGGTCGGGCACCCCTGCGCTGGACGCACTGACCGAGGCGGGGAAGTCTGTCGACACAAAGGAACTCGATGCGCGGCTGGCCGCCATCAAGTCCGCCGACCCGGCGACCTTGATCTACACGTCGGGTACGACCGGCACGCCGAAAGGTTGCCAGCTGACCCACTCCAACGTGATGTACGAGATCCGCGGCGCCAAGGCCTGCTTCCCGGACTTGCTCGACAAGGGCGAGCGCATGCTCGTGTTCCTTCCTCTGGCGCACGTGCTGGCCCGCGCGATCACGTTGGCGTCGTTTGCCAACAAGGTCACGGTCGGATTCACCAGCGACATCAAGAACCTGGTCCCGACTTTCGGGGTGTTCAAGCCGACGCTGGTGGTGTCGGTGCCGCGGGTGTTCGAAAAGGTCTACAACACCGCCGAGCAGAACGCCCGCAACGACGGCAAGGGCCGGATCTTCGAGATGGCCGTCAACACCGCGATCGAGTACAGCACTGCACAGGACCGCGGCGGACCGGGTCTGCTGCTGCGGGCCAAGCACGCCCTGTTCGACCGGCTCGTGTACGGCAAGCTGCGCGCCGCGCTCGGCGGCAGCTGCCGCGCGGCGATTTCCGGCGGCGCACCGCTGGGTGCGCGACTGGGCCACTTCTACCGCGGCGTCGGCCTGACGATCTACGAGGGCTATGGCCTGACGGAAACCAGCGCGGCGATCACCGTGAACCGGGTCGACGACGTGAAGGTCGGCTCTGTCGGAAAGTTGTTGCCCGGCAACAGCATGCGGCTGGGCGACGATGACGAGCTCGTGGTCAAGGGCGGCGTGGTGTTCGGCGGGTACTGGCACAACGACGAAGAGACCAAGGCGGTGTTGACCGACGGCTGGTTCCACACCGGCGACCTGGGCGCGATCGACGACGACGGTTTCCTGACGATCATCGGCCGCAAGAAGGAGATCATCGTCACCGCGGGCGGCAAGAACGTCGCGCCGGCGATCCTCGAGGACCGGCTGCGCGCCCACCCGCTGATCAGCCAGGCGATGGCCGTCGGTGACGCCAAGCCGTTCATCGCCGCGCTGATCACGATCGACCCAGAGGCTTTCCCGGCCTGGAAGCAGCGCAACGGCAAGAGCGCCGACGCGTCAGTGGGCGACCTGGCCACCGATCCGGACCTCGTGGCCGAGATCGACCTCGCGGTCAAGGAGGCCAATCAGGCGGTCTCCCATGCCGAGTCGATCCGCAAGTTCCGGATCCTGCCCGTCGACTTCACCGAGGACACCGGCGAGCTGACGCCGACGCTGAAGGTCAAGCGCAAGGTGGTGGCGCAGAAGTTCGCCAGCGACATCGAAGCGCTCTACGACAAGGACTGAACGGTCGGCTCCTCGCCGAGCAGCCCGCCAAGGCGGTGCGCCTGAGTGCTCCACTGCCAGTTGTCGACGACCCAGCGCCGCCCGGCGGCGCCCATCCGCGCGGCCCTGTCCGGGTCGGCGAGCAGGTCGCCGACCGACTTCGCGATCGCGCCGACGTCCCAGCCGTCCACCACCACGCCGGTCTCGCCGTCGCGCACGGTTTCCGGCGCGCCACCGGAGCGGCCCGCGACGACCGGCACCCCGGTGGCCGACGCCTCCAGAAAGACGATGCCGAGGCCCTCGACGTCCAGGCCCGCGCCGCGGGTGCGGCACGGCATCGCGAACACATCGGCCATCGCGTGGTGGGCGGGCAGTTCGTTTCCGGGCACGCCGTCGGTGAAGACCACATGCTCGGCCACGCCGAACCGCTGCGCCAGCCGGTGCAACGTTGACCGGTAGGGCCCGCCACCGACGATGACAAGGGCGGCGCCGTGGACTCGCTGCCGAATCGACGGCAGAGCGCGGATCAGCATGTCCTGACCCTTGCGCGGCACCAACCGCGACACGCAGGCCACCACTGGCCGCTTGCCCAGCCCGTACCGTGCCCGCAGCTCGGCGCGCGCGACCTCGTCCGGCGTGAACCGGTCGGTGTCCACTCCCGGCGGCAGGTGTTCGAGCGCGGCGCGCGCGCCGAACGCCGACGCGATCCGCCCCCGGGTGTAGTTGCTTATGTAGGTCACCACGTCGGTGTCGGTTCCGATGCGGCGCAACGCCGTTCGCGCCACCGGCAGCATCGACCAGCCCACCTCGTGGCCATGGGTGCTGGCGATGACGCGACTCGCGCCCGCGGCGCGGGCCGGCGGCGCCATCAGCGCCAGCGGCGCGGCGGCGCCGAACCACACCGTGTCGATGTCGTGCCGGTTGATCAGCTGCCGCATCCGGGAAGCCACCGGCGGGACCGGCAGCATCAGCGTGCCTGGGTGCCGCACCACCTCGTAGGCGGCGGACCGATCGAACGCGTCTGATCCCTTCCACTTCGGCGCGTATACCGTCAGCGTGTGCGTCCCGGCGCGGACCAGATTGCCGACCAGCTCCTGCAGATACGACTGGATCCCGCCGCGTCGCGGCGGAAAGTCGTTGGTGACCAGCAGGACCCGGGTCATTGGCGCCAGGCTAGCCGTCCTCCCCAGACAGCCACTGTCGCCACCGGGTCAGGACGGCATCGAGATCGGCGCCGAGGGTGTCGCGCACCGCGGTTGCCGCGTCGGGGTGTCCTGGTCTGCAGGCCCGCAGATACAGCGCCCGCAGCGTCGGGGCACCGTACTCCTGCGCTACGAAGCGGCTGAACCACCAGGCTTGGTCGTAGGCCAGGGACCGTTGCGGCCCGTCGAGGTCGGCATCGGTCGGCAGTCGCGCCATCTGCGCCGCGTTCTCGGGTCGCGGCGCAGGCGGGCGGCCGACGAAGTCGGCGACACCTTCAGTGAGCCAGCGCGGAGCGTCGGCCGCCGTGTCGGCGCGGGAGGCGTAGTGGAAAAGCTCGTGGCGCAACACGATTCGCAGCGCCGCATCGCTCATTCCTGCTGCGCCGGGTGCGAACATGATCCGCTCGCTGGTGGTGGTCGCGGCCGTGTCGGCACCGCCACCGGCCAGGGTGCCGAACTGCGCGTCCGACCCAGCGGCCACGATCAGGATTTCGCGTCGCCAGTCGCGACCCCAGAACGCGGTGACGGCATCGGCGGCGTCGTCCATCTGTGCCGCGATGCGGGCCAGCAGCGGTTCGGTGCGCGGCCCGCCGAGGCCGACGAGGTGGACCGTGCGGCCGTCGCGCAGCGTGAGGGTCTCCGGCGGGCCGGGAGTCGTCAACGAAGCGGGTGCGGCGACTGGCGCGCCCGCAGGCGCGTTCACCGGAAGCCGGTCCAGCAGGGAAATCGCCAAGATCAGCTCGGCGAGCAGCAGAAGGCCCAGCAGGGGGCGCTTAGTAACGACGGACGTTATAGATAGGCGCATTGTCCACGGGGGCGACCCGCACCGGCGTGCCGAATGTCGAGGCGTGCACCATCATCCCGTCGCCGATGTAGATCGCGGCATGCGAGGCGTCCGAGTAGTACGTGACGACGTCGCCGGGCTTCATCTGGTCCAGCGACACCGGCTGCCCGCCCTGTGCCAGCGCCTGGCTGGAGTGCGGCAGCGCGACGCCGGCCTGCTGGAACGACCACATGACCAGACCCGAGCAGTCGAACGCGTTCGGGCCCGACCCGCCCCACGTGTACGGCGAGCCGATCCGGCTCAGCGCTGCCTGAATGACAGTGGCGGCCTCGGGCGCACCCCCCGGAGGTGCGATGTCACCGGCCGGGATCCCGTCCGGCGGGGCGGCCAAAACGCCGGGGTCATCGCCCGGCGGCAACAGCGCGGGCGACGGCAGCGCCGCGAGCGGCGGCGGAACGGGCATGGGCGGGATGGCGGCCAGCGCCTCGCGCTGGTTGGGAGTCAGGCCCGTGTACTGCGACTTGACCACGGCGATCTGCACCTGCAGCCGGCTTTGCTTGGATTGCAGGTCGGCGCGCACGGCCGCGGCTTGTTCGGCGGCGGTCTTCGCAACGGTGGCCGACTGGGCCGACACCTGCTCGGCCACCGCGGCCTGTGCGCTGATATCGCGGTAGCTCTTCATCTGCGCCGACATCTCAGCGGCCATCACCCGCGACACGGCCAGCTGGTCGATGAGTCCCTGCGGTGACGACGCGGTCAGCATCGCGTCGAGGCCGTCGGTGCGGCCACCCATATATTGCGCAGCAGCGACCTTGTCGACGGACATTTGGAATGTTGCCAATTGCGATTTGGCGGACTCCACCGCTGCTGCGTCGGCGGCATGCTTTGTGTCCGCCGCCTGCTGCACTGCCAGCTTGTTATTCAAATCCAGCTGTGCTGAATGCATGGCTTCAGTGGTTTGCTCGGCCTGTCGAGACAATTCGTTGAGCTTTGCTAGCGCGTCATCTGCAGGGTCTGCATGCGAATTCGCGACGAGAACACTTCCGAGGATCGACATGCCGGCTATTACACCTACGAGGGGTCGCCGAAAACGACGGGTGGTCCGGTGCGCGCGGTCAAGCGTCAAGTTTTTGCATCCTTCAACTGCCGTTTAACGAGCCGCCTCGGTCTGCTCTCAGGTCTCAGATAGGTTACGAAACGGCATCGGCCTTGTCCACAGAAGACGCAAATTTAACAGTCGCGGCGAAAATTGTTATCAACGACCCCGGCAGCGGCGTGTCGTTGGGCATCCCACGAATACTTTTCTAAGAACGTCACCAGCGCGTGTAGTTACGCGACTCCGGAATCACCGTGCCTGTGTATTGGCACCAGCCGCAACCGGGGCGCCAATCCGACATCGGCGAGCACTTCCAGTGCCCTGCGTTCATCGTCGAGCAAAGTCTCGGGCACGCCGAGTAGAACGCTGACGACGCAGTCGCTGCATCCGGGGCCGCGGACCGCGCAGTCGTCGCAGTCGATCCTCACCGTGCCCGTATCCGGTTCGTTTCCGCCGGGCCGCTCACCGTGGGTCATCCGCCCGTCCTTTCGATCGGTGTTGCCCGCACGGTAACTCCTGGCACCGACAAGCCTCGGTTGGCGCTGGCGTGGCAACCGCGGGTTGTCGGTGCGGTTCCCTACCTTCAGCGCATGGGCCAGCTCAGCTTCGCCGACGTCGATCCGCTGGCTGACCTGTCGCTGCGCGAGACCACCTTCGTCGTGGTGGACCTGGAGACCACCGGGGGCCGGGCCACAGGCGAGGGCCACGACGCCATCACCGAGATCGGGGCCGTCAAGGTCCGCGGCGGCGCCGTGCTGGGCGAATTGGCCACGCTGGTCGACCCCGGGCGCAGCATCCCCCCGCAGATCGTCGCGCTCACCGGCATCACAACGGCGATGGTGTGTAACGCGCCGACCATCGAATCGGTGCTGCCCGCGTTCCTGGAGTTCTCCCGCGGAGCGGTGCTGGTGGCGCACAACGCCGGCTTCGACATCGGGTTTCTGCGTGCGGCAGCGGAACGTTGTCAGATCGGCTGGCCGCGGCCGCCTGTGCTGTGCACGGTCCGGCTGGCCCGGCGCGTCCTCACCCGCGACGAGGCGCCCAGCGTGCGGCTGTCGGCGCTGGCGCGGTTGTTCGGCGCCGCCACCACCCCGACCCACCGGGCACTCGACGATGCCCGTGCGACGGTCGACGTGTTGCACGGGCTGATCGAGCGGGTCGGCAACCAGGGCGTGCACACGTACACCGACCTGCGCTCGTATCTGCCCGACGTGACCCCGGCCCAGCGGCGCAACCGGCATCTCGCCGACAAGCTGCCCCACCGCCCGGGTGTCTACCTGTTCCGGGGGCCCGCCGGCGAGGTGCTCTACATCGGCACCGCCGTCGACCTGCGCCGGCGGGTCGGCCAGTATTTCAACGGCGCCGATCCGCGCACGCGCATCAAGGAGATGGCGTCGCTGGCCACCGCGGTCGACCACGTCGAGTGCGCGCATGAACTGGAGGCAGGCGTGCGCGAGCTCCGACTGCTCGCCGCGCACGCGCCGCCGTACAACCGCCGCTCGAAGTTTCCGCACCGTTGGTGGTGGGTGGTCCTAACCGATGAACCGTTCCCGCGGTTTTCTGCGGTGCGGGCACCGCAATCGGGAAGAGTCGGGCGGTCCGCAAAATTCGACTGCGCCGTCGGTCCCTTCCGCGTGCGCGCCGACGCCGTCGAGACCGCCGCCCTGCTGGCCAGATTCACCGGCGTACGGACGTGCACCACGCGGCTGGGACGCTCGGCGCTGCACGGGCGCGCCTGCCCGGAACGCGAGTTGTCGCCGTGTCCCGCGGCGCGCGACATCGCCGCGGTCGAATACGCGCCGGGCCCACGGCGCGCCGTCGAGCTCATCGACGGCAACGATTGCGGCGCGCTGGCGTCGGTGGTGTCGCATATCGGGGGTCTGGCCGACCGCAACCGCTACGAAACCGCAGCCCGGCTAAGGGATCACGCCGCCACGGCGATCGACGTGCTGTGGCGCGGGCAGCGGCTGCGTGCGCTGGCGTGCGTCGCCGAATTGGTCGCCGCGCGACCAGACGGCCACGGCGGCTGGCAACTCGCGGTGATCCGGCACGGCCAGCTGGCGGCGGCGGGCAATGCGTGCCGCGGCGTTCCGCCGATGCCCGTCGTCGACGCGATTTGCGCTGGCGCACAAGCGGTTCTGCCGACCTCGGCGCCGCTGGGCGGAGCGCTCGTCGAGGAGACGGCACTCATCGCGCGCTGGTTGGCCCAGCCGGGCGTGCGGATCGTGCGGGCCGAACCCGGTTACGCATCCCCGGTCGGCGCGGCCGGACGGTGGGCCGCGTGGGCCGCAACGGCGCGTTCGGCCCGGCTGGCCGCCGAGCAGGCTCTCACACCGCACGAGGATTCAGATGTGCTGGGTGAACCGCACCCATCGCGCGAGCAGCTGTTCGGCCGCACCGGAGTCGATCGCCTCGGTGGCCTTGGCCAGCCCCGCCTCCCAGGCCGGCACCCATTTGGCGTCGCTGGATAGTCCCGCGTGGGCCACCAACGCGCCCGCCGCGTTGAGGACCACCGCGTCACGGACCGCGCCCGTGGCGCCGCCGAGCACCGCACGCACCGACGCCGCATTCGTTTCCGCGTCGCCACCCACCAGCTCGGACAGCTCGGCACGCTTGAACCCGAACGCCGCCGGGTCGAACCTCAGCAGCTCCACCGTCCCGGCCTGCACCCGCCAGATGCTGCTGGTTGTGGTGGTGGTCAATTCGTCGAGACCGTCGTCGCCGTGCACGACGAGCACGCTGGACCCGCGGGTGGCGAACACCCCGGCCATCACCTCGGCCAGCTCGCCCCATGCACAGCCGATCAGACCGGCCCGCGGTGTGGCCGGATTCGTCAGTGGCCCAAGGAGATTGAACACCGTCGGCACCCCGATTTCGCGGCGCACGGCCGACGCGTGCCGATACGAAGGGTGAAACTGCGGCGCGAAGGCGAACCCGATCCCCACCTCGGCGACGCTGCGGGCGACGTCGTCGGGACCCAGGTCGATGCGAACCCCGAGCGCCTCGAGCGTGTCGGCGCCACCGGACAGCGACGACGCGGCCCTGTTGCCGTGCTTGACCACCGACACCCCGGCCGCGGCCACCACGATCGCGGCCATCGTCGACAGGTTCACCGTGTTGGAGCCGTCGCCGCCGGTGCCGACCACGTCGACGGTGTCGTTGCCGATCGCATCGGTCGGCACCCGGTGCGCGTGTCGCAGCATCGTGTCGGCCAGCTCGGTGACCTCGCCTGACGTCGGACGCTTCATCTTCATCGCCACCCCGAAGCCGGCGATCTGCGCCGGAGTCGCCACGCCCCTCATGATCTGGTCCATCGCCCAGGCGGCCTGTCCCGGCGCGAGTGCCTGGCCGGTGGTCAGCAGGCCAAGAACCTGCGCCCACGACGGAGGGTGAGTAAAACCGGGCGGTCGAGCCTGCGGGGATGCCACGGGCCGATTATGACGAATTGCTCGACCCGGGTGGAGTTCAACAACTACAAAGCGTCATACTTGCTCCTGTGACGAGCGCTGTAGGGACCTCGGGAACCGCTATCACGTCGCGTGTACATTCGCTGAACCGGCCGAATATGGTCTCTGTCGGCACCATTGTGTGGCTGTCCAGCGAGCTGATGTTCTTTGCTGGACTGTTCGCGATGTACTTCACCGCCCGCGCGCAGGCCGGCGGCAACTGGCCCCCGCATCCCACCGAGCTGAACCTCTACCAGGCCGTGCCGGTCACGCTGGTGCTCATCGCATCGTCGTTCACCTGCCAGATGGGCGTGTTCGCCGCCGAGCGCGGCGACGTGTTCGGGCTGCGGCGTTGGTACGTCATCACGTTCCTGATGGGGCTGTTCTTCGTGCTCGGTCAGGGCTACGAGTACATCCACCTGGTCGCGCACGGCACCACCATCCCGGGCAGCGCGTACGGCTCGGTGTTCTACATGGCCACCGGCTTCCACGGCATGCACGTCATCGGCGGCCTGGTCGCGTTCATATTCCTGCTCACCCGCACCACGATGAGCAAGTTCACCCCCGCGCAAGCCACCGCGGCGATCGTCGTCTCGTACTACTGGCATTTCGTCGACATCGTCTGGATCGCGCTGTTCGCCACGATCTACTTCGTCCGATGATCGGCTCGCCGCAGTGTCCGATGATCGGCTCGCCGATGTGTCCGATGAGAGGGGTTCGATGACCGACGAGGCCCGCGGAGCCGGAAGGCCGGCGACATTGAACCGCGGAGCCGGAAGGCCGGCGACATTGAACCGCCGTCGGCTGCGCCGCCGCCTGTCGGCAGCACTGCTGCTGCTGATCGGACTGGCAGCCGCCGGTGGCCTGGCGGCCACCCTCACACCCGAACCGCAGGTGGCAGTCGCCGACGAGTCGGCCTCCGCGTTGCTGCGCACCGGCAAGCAGCTCTTCGACACCTCGTGCGTCACTTGCCACGGCGCCCACCTGCAGGGTGTGACCGACCGCGGGCCCAGCCTGATCGGCGTCGGCGAGGCCGCCGTGTATTTCCAGGTGTCCACCGGGCGCATGCCCGCGATGCGCGGCGAGGCGCAGGCCCCGCGCAAGGACCCGATCTTCGACGAGACGCAGATCGACGCGCTCGGCGCGTATGTGCAGGCCAACGGCGGCGGTCCGACCGTCCCGCGGGACGACAACGGGCGCATCGCAAGTGAGTCGCTGATCGGCGACGCGGCCCGCGGGGGCGACCTGTTCCGGCTCAACTGCTCGTCCTGCCACAACTTCACCGGCAAAGGTGGCGCGCTGTCGTCGGGTAAATACGCGCCCGACCTGGCGCCGGCGCAGCCCGCACAGATATACACGGCGATGCTGACCGGGCCCCAGAACATGCCCAAGTTCTCCGACCGCCAGCTCTCGCCTGAGCAGAAACGCGACATCGTGGCCTACGTCCGGATGTCCACCGAAGCACCGAATCCGGGCGGGTATGGCCTCGGAGGCTTCGGCCCGACGTCTGAAGGCATGGCAATCTGGATCATCGGCATAGTCGCGGTTGTTGGTGTGGCCCTTTGGATCGGAGCCAGGTCATGAGCGGCGAGCGAGTAGCGAAGGCGGATCGCGCATGAGCGGCGAGCGAGTAGCGAAGGCGGATCGCGCATGAGCGAGGACGTCAGGGCCACCGACACGCCCGACATGAAGGATCTTCCGAGTCAGCCGACCGACGCCGAACTCGCTGCGATGTCTCGTGAGGAGCTGGTCGATCTCGGCGGCAAGCTCGACGGTGTCGAGACCGTCTTCAAGGAGCCGCGCTGGCCGGTTGCCGGCACCAAGGCCGAGAAACGGGCCGAGCGCGCGGTGGCGTTTTGGCTTCTGCTGGGCGGTTTTTCGGGCCTGGCCCTGCTGATTGTCTTCGCCTTCTGGCCGTGGGAGTACAAGGGCGGCAACACCCCGGGACACTTCTGGTATGACCTGGCAACTCCCCTTTACGGACTGACCTTCGGGCTGTCGATCCTGGCGATCGGCGTCGGCACGGTGCTCTTCCAGAAGAAGTTCATCCCGGAGGAGATCTCCATCCAGGAGCGCCACGACGGCCCCTCGCCCGAGATTCACCGCAAGACGGTCGCAGCCAACCTGGCCGATGCGCTAGAAAGCTCAACGCTCAGGCGACGCAAGCTGATTGGGCTGTCGCTGGGGATCAGCCTCGGTGCGTTCGGCCTCGGCACGCTGGTGGCGTTCATCGGCGGGATGATCAAGAACCCTTGGAAGCCCGTCGTGCAGACCGCCGACGGCAAGAAGGCAGTGCTCTGGACATCGGGCTGGACGCCTCGTTTCAGGGGCGAAACCATCTACATGGCACGCGCCACGGGCGACTTTTCCGGCGCGCCCTACGTGAAGATGCGGCCGGAGGACATCGACGCCGGTGGAATGGAGACCGTGTTTCCGTGGCGCGAGTCCGACGGCGACGGCACCACCGTCGAGTCGCACTCGCGACTGAACGAGATCTCCATGGGCGTGCGCAACCCGGTGATGCTGATTCGCATCCGCCCGCAGGACATGTCTCGGGTGGTTAAGCGGCAGGGACAGGAGAGCTTCAACTTCGGTGAACTGTTCGCGTTCACCAAGGTGTGCTCGCATTTGGGTTGCCCCTCGTCGCTGTACGAGCAGCAGACGTACCGCATCCTGTGCCCATGCCACCAGTCGCAGTTCGACGCGCTGCACTTCGCGAAACCCATGTTCGGTCCGGCTGCGCGCGCTTTGGCGCAGCTGCCCATCACCATTGATCAGGACGGGTACCTGGTCGCCAACGGCGACTTCATCGAACCCGTCGGACCCGCATTCTGGGAGCGGAAATCATGAGTCCACTCAAACCCCCGAATTTGGCCGAAGTGCTCGCTGAGCAGGGCGACGCGATCGATTCGCGCTACCACCCGTCGGCCGCCGTGCGGCGCCAGCTGAACAAGGTCTTCCCGACGCACTGGTCGTTCCTGCTGGGCGAGATCGCGCTGTACAGCTTCATCATCCTGCTGATCACCGGCGTCTACCTCAGCCTGTTTTTCGACCCGTCGATGGCCGAGGTCACCTACAACGGCGTGTACCAGCCGCTGCGCGGTGTCGAGATGTCGAAGGCATACGCGTCCACGCTCGACATCAGCTTCGAGATCCGTGGCGGTCTGTTTGTCCGTCAGATCCACCACTGGGCCGCGCTGCTGTTCGCCGCCGCGATCATGGTGCACCTGTCCCGGATCTTCTTCACCGGCGCGTTCCGCCGTCCCCGCGAGGCGAACTGGGTCATCGGCTCCCTTTTGCTGATTCTGGCGATGTTCGAGGGCTACTTCGGCTACTCGCTACCCGATGACCTGCTGTCGGGCATCGGCCTGCGGGCTGCACTGTCGTCAATCACTTTGGGGCTTCCCGTGATCGGCTCCTGGATGCACTGGTTGTTGTTCGGCGGTGACTTCCCTTGCGGCGGCGTCGGATACCAGTGCCCAGCAGACGGGGTCATCATCCCACGGATGTACGGCCTGCATATTCTCCTCATTCCCGGGATCATCTTGGCGCTCATAGGCGTTCACCTCGCGCTGGTGTGGTTCCAGAAGCACACCCAGTTCCCGGGGCCGGGACGCACCGAAGCCAACGTTGTCGGCGTTCGGGTGATGCCGATCTTCGCCGTCAAGTCGGGCGCGTTCTTCGCAATGATCGTCGGCATCCTCGGTCTGATGGGCGGCCTGCTCCAGATCAACCCGATCTGGCAGCTCGGCCCGTACAAACCCTCCCACGTCTCAGCGGGCAGTCAGCCTGATTTCTACATGATGTGGACCGAGGGCCTTGCCCGTATCTGGCCGCCGTGGGAGTTCTACCCGTTCGGCCACACCATCCCCGCCGCGGTCTGGGTGGCCGCAATCATGGGCCTGGTGTTCATCCTGCTGATGGCCTGGCCGTTCATCGAGCAGAGGGTGACCGGCGACCGCGCCCATCACAACCTGTTGCAGCGGCCGCGAGATGTCCCTGTGCGCACGGCGATCGGTGCGATGGCGATCGCCTTCTACATGGTGCTCACCCTGAGCGCCATGAACGACGTCATCGCGCTGAAGTTCCACATCTCGCTGAACGCGACGACCTGGATCGGCCGCATCGCCATGGTGGTGTTGCCGGCTATCGTCTACTACGTCGCCTACCGGTGGGCGGTTGGCCTACAGCGTAGTGACCGCGCTGTGCTCGAGCACGGTATCGAGACCGGCATCATCAAGCGCCTGCCGCATGGTGCCTACATCGAGTTGCACCAGCCGCTCGGCCCGGTCGACGAACACGGTCATCCAATTCCGTTGGAATACCAGGGCGCAGCGGTTCCGAAGCGGATGAACAAGCTCGGCTCTGCGGGCGCTCCGGGCACCGGCAGCTTCCTCACCGCCGATCCGATCTCGGAACACGAAGCGCTCACCGAGGCCGCGGACGTCGCAGAACACAAGGCGCTCACCGCATTACGTGAGCACCAGGAGCGTGACGGGTCGACCAACGGGCAGACGAACGGCCACAACTAGAACCGGGACGAGCCGCACGGCGGGTGTCTACAAAAGGGCGCGCAGCTGGCGTAGGTAGAACCACGGGATGGCCGGCATCCCCAGCGTGACGAGGCCGGTCAAGACGTAGAACACCCACGCCGCGGCGTTGCTGTCGACAGCCATCAGATAGGTGGCAACGCCGATGGTCACCATGGCGATGCCCATCGCGCAGGCGATCACCACCGCGCAGCGCAGCCACAGCTGGTCCACGGCGATCGCCAGCGGCGACGGGGCGGACGTGAGGTGCGCTCTCGGCGGCCCTGCGCCCGTCCCCAGGGTCCGCAACTTCGTGGTCGGGGCCTCCGCGCCGGGTGCCTGCGGCGGGGGTGTCGGTCGGATCGTCGGGCGCGCCGGTGGCGGTGAGTCGGCCATCGCGGTGCGACGCGCCCGCAGCAACAGCGGCACCGCGCCGATGATGACCACCGCGGAGACGCCGATGATGGTGTACAGCAGCCACGGCGTTGCCGACTCCCCCGACGACTCCGGACGTCCTCGTCCCAGGTCGACCAGTGCGACCGTGGCGGCGACGCCGGCACCGAGGGCGATCAGCCAGATCGCTGCGCATGCGCCGAGCAGGATGCGGTCTACGCGGTCCAGCGATTCCGGATCCAAGCCGGCAGTCAACCGCGAGCGGTCCGCGGTTCCCGTGTTGTGCGTCATCAGCAGGCGGTCTGTGCGGCGTTGTTGTTGTTGGACGATAGAACCTGGCCGTCACTCGTGGTGATCGAGCAGTTGAGCCTGCTCACCAGGAAGAGACTGGACGCCTGCACCGAACCTACCTCCGACGCGGAGATGGGCGTGACGGTCAGCGACCACGGGATGTAGACGTTGTGCTGCGTGCGGCTACGACCCGATGCGTCGACGTAGGTGACGGTGATGATGTCGCCCGGCGCCTTTGTCCCCGTCACCGAGTAGGTCACCTGGCGCGGACCGGCCGGCGTGGTTGTCGTCGGGGTCGGCGGCGGTGGCGCCGTGGTGGTCGCAGGGGCCGGCGCAGGCGCTTCCGTGGGCGGCGCGGGTGCAGGCGGCGGTGGCTGGGTGACCGTCACGGTCTCCCGGGGCGGTGGCGGCGGAGGCGCCTCCGTTGTCGGTGGCGGCGGAGGTGGAGGTGGCGGCGGGGTCGTGGTGGTGATCTGGTCCTGCACAGGCGGCGCCGACGGGGTCGTGGTCTGCGGCGTCGCGAGGTTGCTGGTGTTGGTGCGGGTGACCAAAACCGACACGGAGACGACCAGGGCGACAGCGGCGAGGATGGCGGCCACACCGACGACCCACGGCCAGCGCGGCGGGGCGTGCTGTTCGACGAGCTCGGTGGCCGGGTCGTAGCTGTCGTAGTCGTACAGCGACGCGTCCGCGGGTACATACGGGCCGCTGGTGAATTGCTCGGACTCCGGTGCGGAATACGCCTGGGAGTGGAACCCGGTTTCAGCACCGACTTCTTGTGTCGGTTGATCCGTGGGCTGGTTGCCGGGCTCCTGACCCGGGATATCTCCCTCGTCCGGCCCTGGGGGATTCGGCCCGCTCATTTACGCCTATCCTTCTCGACTACTTCATGGCGCCGGGTCTGTCCATGCCACACGCTGGCTCTCCGTGCCTCGGCAACACTACCCAACGACAGGACCCGAGCGAATCTCGCAGGGCGGCCCGCCGACGAACTGGTGTCCCGATTGTGACCTTCGCTGAGGGGCCCGGTCGCGTCAGTGTTTCTCGGGTCCGGTGTAGTACTCGAACACCAGGCCCGCGGCCGTCGCCAGCACCAAACAGGCGCCCGCGACGATCAGCCATGGAAGCCACAACGCGACGCCGACGGCCGCGACCGAGGCCGACAGCGCGACGAGAATCGGCCACCAGCTGTGCGGGGCGTAGAAGCCCAGCTCGCCCGCGCCGTCGCTGATCTCGGCGTCCTCGTAGTCCTCGGGGCGGGTGTCCAGCCGCCGCGCGACGAACCTGAAGAACGTCCCGGTGATCAGGGTCAGTCCCGACGTCAACACCAGGGCGGTCACGCCGGCCCACTCGATGCCACCGTTGGCGAACATCGCGGTCAGCACGGCGTACACCACCGCCGTCAGCACGAAGAACGCGGTGAGGAACTCGAACAGCCTGGCTTCGATATGCATGTCGTGTCCCTACTTGCTGGCCTGGGGGGCCGCGCCTACCTGCTCCCCGCGGCGGGCGTCGAACGGATGAGTGGTGACCGCGACGGGCGACTGGTTGATGGCCTGCAGCGCCTCGGCGTTTGTCTTGCCCGCGATGCGCTGCTGCAGATACGCCTTGAAGTCGTTGGGCGCCACCACCCGAACCTCGAAATTCATCATCGAGTGGTACGTGCCGCACATCTCGGCGCAGCGGCCCACGAAAGCACCGGTCTTGTTGATCTCGCTGACCTGGAAGACGTTCTGAGAGTGGTTGGCCTGCGGATAGGGCATCACGTCGCGCTTGAACAAGAACTCCGGCACCCAGAACGAGTGCACCACATCGGCGGAGGCGATCTGGAATTCGACGCGCTTACCGGTGGGCAGCACCAGCACCGGGATCTCGGTCGACGACCCGAGCGTCTCGACCTTGTCGAAGTTCAGGTACCGCCGGTCCTCGGGATTGAGTCCGCGGACCGCGCCGACGAGTTCGTGGCCGTACTTGTCGACGCCCTCCGGCTTGGACGCCATCGCCGCCTTGCGCTCGTTGTCGGCGCCGTCGTAGGTGAAGGTCCCGTCGGCCAAGTTGACCTTTTGGTAGCCGAACTTCCAGTTCCACTGGAACGCGGTGACGTCGACGACTACCTCGGGATTGGGGTCGTTGTGCAGCATCTTCTCCTGGACCACAACGGTGAAGTAGAACAACACCGAGATGATCAGGAACGGCGTCACCGTCAGAACCAGTTCCAGCGGCATGTTGTAGCCGAACTGGCGCGGCAGGTCGGTGTCGCCCTTCTTGTGCCGGTGAAACGCCGAGGACCAGAAGATCAGGCCCCAGACGATCACGCCGACCACCAGCGCGGCTATCAGCGAGCCGATCCACAGCTCGCGGTTCATGTGCGCCTCCGGCGTGATGCCTTCGGGCCAGCCCAGACCCAGCACCTCCGACCAGCTACACCCGCTGAGCAGGACCGTCGCGCCGCCCAGGACCACTGACAACGCCGCCACCTTCACACCGCGAGGTGTCACGCTGGAGCCTCCTACGAAGTCAGTGGGCCGCCGGGCGGTCAACGGGCCGCAGTAAATACTACGCAGCGTAGACCACCGCCGGGTGCCGGGCTCGACACACCTGGCGCATTAGGCATACTGGCGCGGTGTGCGGACTGCTTGCGGTGCTGACTGACCCGTCCGCGCAAGGCTGCCCCACCCTCGTCGAGGCGGTTTCGGGTGCCTCCCACCTGATGCGCCACCGCGGCCCGGACGAGCCGGGCACCTGGGCCGACGACCCCGCGAACCCCCACGTGGTGCTGGGATTCAATCGGCTGTCGATCATCGACATCGCGCACAGCCACCAGCCGCTGCGCTGGGGCCCGCCGGAGTCACCGGGCCGCTACGTGCTGGTGTTCAACGGCGAGATCTACAACTACCTCGAGCTGCGCGCGGAGCTGGCCGCCGACCACGGCGCGGTGTTCGCCACCGACGGCGACGGCGAGGCCATCATCGCCGCCTACCACCACTGGGGCACCGCGGCGTTGACGCGGTTGCGCGGCATGTTCGCGTTCGCGCTGTGGGACACCATCGAACGGCAATTGTTCTGCGCGCGCGACCCGTTCGGCATCAAGCCCCTGTTCATGGCGACGGGATCGGGCGGCACCGTCGTCGGCAGTGAGAAGAAATGTCTACTCGACCTGGCCGACACGGTCGGTATTGATCTCGGCATCGACGAGCGCGCCGTGCAGCACTACACGGTGTTGCAGTACGTGCCGGAGCCGGAGACGCTGCACCGCGGCATCCGGCGGCTGCAATCCGGCAGCTACGCCGTGGCGCGGCCCGGACAGCCGCCCGAGGTCACCCGGTACTTCACCCCGCGGTTCGACGCCAAGCCGTTCGTGAACGGCACCGACCAGGCCCGCTACGACGAGATCACCGCGGTGCTCGAGGATTCGGTCGCCAAGCACATGCGTGCCGACGTGACGGTCGGCGCCTTCCTGTCCGGCGGGATCGACTCAACCGCGATCGCCGCGCTGGCCATGCGGCACAACCCCCGGCTGATCACCTTCACCACCGGATTCGAACGCGAGGGCTTCTCCGAGGTCGACGTCGCGGTGGCATCGGCCGAGGCGATCGGCGCGCGACATGTGACGAAGGTGGTCAACCAGGCCGAATTCGTCGCGGCGCTTCCCGAAATCGTGTGGTATCTCGACGAACCCGTGGCCGACCCGGCGCTCGTGCCGCTGTTCTTCATCGCGCGCGAGGCCCGCAAGCACGTCAAGGTGGTGCTGTCGGGGGAAGGCGCCGACGAGCTGTTCGGCGGGTACACGATCTACCGGGAACCGTTGTCGCTGCGGCCCTTTGACTACCTCCCGCGGGGTCTGCGCAAGTCGATGGGCAAGGTGTCAAGGCCGCTGCCCGAGGGAATGCGTGGCAAGAGCCTGCTGCACCGCGGCTCACTCACGCTCGAGCAGCGGTACTACGGCAACGCGCGAAGCTTCTCCGACGCGCAGCTGCGGGCTGTGCTGCCGGGCTTCCGCGGGGACTGGACCCACACCGACGTCACCGCGCCGGTGTACGCCGCGTCGGAAGGATGGGATCCGGTGGCGCGGATGCAGCACATCGACCTGTTCACCTGGTTGCGCGGCGACATCCTTGTCAAGGCGGACAAGATGACGATGGCCAACTCGCTGGAGCTGCGGGTGCCGTTCCTGGATCCAGAGGTCTTCGCGGTGGCGTCGCGACTGCCGCACGATCAGAAGATCACAAGGGCCACCACGAAATTCGCGCTGCGGCGGGCACTGGAACCAATCGTGCCAGCGCACGTGCTCAACCGGCCGAAGCTGGGCTTCCCGGTGCCGATCCGGCACTGGTTGCGGGCCGGCGAACTCATGGACTGGGCGTACGCGACGATCGCCGCGTCACAGGCGGGCGAGCTCGTGGACCTCGCCGCGGTTCGGGCCATGCTCGACGAACACCGCAGCGGCACAAGCGATCACAGCCGCCGGCTGTGGACGATGCTGATCTTCATGTTGTGGCACGCGATCTTCGTCGAGCGCAGCGTGACCCCAGAGATCAGCGAGCCGCAGTACCCCGTGCAGCTCTAGGCGAGCGCCTTGGCGATCTCCGCGGCCGCCTCGGCCCCGTAGGTGTCGGACAGTCGCTTGACGGCGGCATCCTTGTCCCAGGTCCACTCCTGGGGACCTCGAGCCTCGAGCACCAGCGTCGCGACAAGGGAGGCCAGCTGCGCGGCCCGCTCCAGGCTGAGGCCGGCGTCGCGGCCCGTCAGGAAGCCGGCCCGGAACGCGTCGCCGATGCCGGTGGGGTCGACCTTGCGGGTCTCGGGCACCACGTCGACGTGGACGAACGTGCCGTCGCGACCGACGAGGTCGACGCCCTTCTCCCCCAACGTGGTAACGCGCAACTCGATCTGGCTCATCACCTCGGCCTCAGACCAGCCGGACTTCTGCAGCAGCAGGTCCCATTCGTAGTCGTTGGTGAACAGGTACGTCGCGCCGTCGATGAGCTTGCGGATCTCCTCGCCGGACAGCCGGGCCAGCTGCTGCGACGGGTCGGCGGCGAACGCCAGCCCCAGCGCGCGACACTCCTCGGTGTGCAGGAACATCGCCGCGGGGTCGTTGGCGCCGACGATCACCAGATCCGGTGTGCCAGTTCGGGACACCACGTCGGCCAGCTTGATGTCACGTGCCTGCGACATCGCGCCGGGATAGAACGAGGCGATCTGGGCCATGTCCTCGTCGGTGGTGCAGACGAATCGGGCGGTATAAGCCGAGTCCGAGACCAGCACGCTGTCGCAGTCCACGCCGTGCGAGGTAAGCCACTCCCGATAGTCGTCGAAGTCCGTACCCACCGCGCCGACGAGCGTCGGGTTGCCGCCGAGGATGCCCATGGCGTACGCCATGTTTCCCGCCACACCACCGCGGTGCACAACCAAATCGTCGACCAGGAAGCTCAAGGACACCTTCTGCAGGTGATCAGCCAACAGCTGCTCGGAAAACCGACCGGGAAAGCGCATGAGATGGTCGGTCGCAATCGATCCGGTCACCGCAATGGTCACGAGTAGTCACCCTTCATTAATTAAGCCGCCTAGATAATCCTACCCAGGGAGCACCCGCTCCAGGTGCGCTAACCTGCCTACAAGTGCCCGTCCGGACACTGTAAACAGGCGATTTCATAAACACACCTTGGGGGAGCAAATACATGGCCGGTCCGTACCCGCCCGAATACGGCGCTGGTCCGGCCGGCGCGCAAATGTATCCCGAATCGTTTTCCCAGCAGCCCCCGGCCCAGCCGTATCCGGACAATGTGCCGTCGGCATATCCCGGAATGCTGCCGCCGCCCGTGCACTATCCCAAGCGCCGGCGCTGGCGTCTGGTCACGGCGGCGGTTCTGGCGGTCGCGGTGGTGGCCGCGCTGGTGACGGCAGTCGTGATGGTCGCGCGCAACGGCAAACCCGCGAGCAACGGTGGGCTCACCGAGGCGTCGGCCAAAACCGCGATTCAGGAGTATCTGACCGCGATGACGAAGGGTGACGACGAGACCGTGGCGCGCCACACGATGTGCGGGCTCTACGACGCGGTCAAGGAGCGCCGGTCCGACCTGGCGTTGGCGGGCCTTTCCAGCGACGCGTTCCGCAGGCAGTACAGCCGCGCCGAGGTGAGCTCGATCGACAAGATGGTGATCTGGTCACCCAATCAGGCCCAGGTGTTGTTCACCATGAAGGTGGCCCCTGCGAGCGGATCGAGCCGCAGCCAGCAGCCGCGCCAGGAGGAACAGGCCGTCGCGCAGCTGCTCGCCGAGAACAACGAGGTCCTGGTGTGTTCGTATTTGCCGCGCACGGCGGGTCAGTACTGACGCGCCCGAGCCGCTCGGCCGGCCAAACTCAGTTGAAGGAATCCCCGCACGCGCACGACCCGGTGGCGTTGGGGTTGTCGATCGTGAAGCCCTGCTTCTCGATCGTGTCGACGAAATCGATCGTGGCGCCCTGGACGTAGGGGGCACTCATCCTGTCCACCGTCAGCCTCACTCCGCCGAAATCAGCGGCCAGGTCGCCGTCGAGGGCGCGGTCGTCGAAGAAGAGGTTGTAGCGCAGGCCGGCGCAACCGCCCGGCTGGACTGCGATACGCAGCGCCAGGTCGTCACGGCCCTCCTGGTCCAGCAGCGCCTTCGCCTTGGCGGCCGCGGCGTCAGTCAGGATCACACCGTGGGTGGCGGTGGTTGTCGCCGACTCGTCCTGAACAGTCATTGCATCTCCTGATTGCATGTATGTGGGTGGAATCCCCGGAAAGGCGGTACTCCACCCGATCAACGGTACCTTGTTTGCGCCCTATTCCCGACCTATCCCCAGGGCCGCCGCCGTGACCTGGGCCAGACCGGCCAACTGGTTTGCCGCGTCGTCGATGGCCACCTGCACCGATCCGGCGTGGTCGGAGATGGACCGGGCCGCCGTGATGCCGGCTTTCCGAAGCGCGGACTCGCCGAGGGTGACCTGCCCCGCAAGCACCAAGACGGGGGTGTCGCGAGAGCGCGCCTCCGCCGCGAGCGCGCCGACGACCTTGCCGTGAAGCGACTGGTCATCGAAGCGCCCCTCTCCGGTGATGACAAGATCAGCGGTCGCCACATCGTCGGCGAGGCGGGTGTGCTCCGCGATGATGGCCGCCCCGGATTCGCGCCGAGCGCCCAGGGCCAGCAGTGCGGCGCCGATTCCGCCGGCCGCGCCCGCGCCCGGCTCTTGGCTGACCGTCCGGCCGGCCGCCGCGTCCAGTTCGGCCGCCCATTCGGTCAGCCGCTGTTCGAGGATCACCACAGTGGCGGGATCGGCGCCCTTCTGGGGCCCGAAGACTGCAGCCGCGCCCATCGGTCCGAGCAGCGGATGCTCAACGTCGGTGGCGGCGATGAGTTCGACGTCGGCCAGCTGCGAGCGCGCGGCGCCCAGCTCGTCGACCATGCCGCGGCCGCCGTCGGTGCAGCTGCTGCCGCCGAGCCCGACCACGATCCGGCCCGCTCCGGCCGCCAGCGCCGCGGCGATGAGCTGCCCCACTCCCCTGCTATGTGCGTCCAGCGCGGTTCGCACGGACGGCGGACCACCCAGTAATGCCAGACCGCATGCCTGGGCGCATTCGATGTATGCCGTGCGAGGCGGGGCCGGGTCGAGCACCCAGTCGGCGGACACCTCGGCGGCGAGCGGGCCGGTGACGCGCTGTGTGTGCAGTTCCCCGAGTCGGCCCGCGAGCACCTCGACGAAGCCGGGGCCACCGTCGGACTGCGGTGCGAGTGTCAGGTCGTCGTCGGGCCGGGCCTGTCGCCAACCGTCCGCGATCGCCCCGGCCGCCTCCACCGCGGTGAGGCTGTCGCCATAGCAATCAGGGGCAATCAATACCCGCATCACGGCAGCCTAGGGCGCGAATTCTTCAGGTGCATGCTGGGCGACGTTGCCACGCAAGTAGCCTGACAGGCGTGAACCTGCTGGGCCGCAAGAAAGAATCCGCTGGCTTGGACAAAGGGGCGGTTGGGGCCGACTCAGCGGCGTCCGGGGAGGCCGGCCAGGACAGCACCGGCACAACGGCCCCCAAGGGCAGGCCGACGCCGAAGCGCAGCCAGGTCACCCGCAAACGCGGTCGGGTCGCACCCGCGCCGATGACCGCCGCGGAGGCGCGGCGGCGCCGCAAGGAGCTGGGCGGCCCCAAGCTCAGCCGCGAGGAACGCAAGGCCGAACGCCTCACCCGCCGCGCCGACATGGCCGACCGCCGCGAACGGATGATGACCGGGGAGGACGCCTACCTGCTGCCACGCGACAAGGGCCCGGTGCGCCGCTTCGTCCGCGATGTGGTCGACGTGCGCCGCAACGTGCTCGGCCTGTTCATGCCCGCCGCGCTTGGCCTCATCTTCGTCATGCTGGCGGTCCCGTCGGTGACGGTGCAACGGTTCCTGTCGCCCGCGATGCTCGTGCTCGTGTTGATCATGGGCATCGACGGGTTCGTCGTGGGCCGCAAGGTGAACCGGCTGGTGGACCAAAAGTTCCCGGACAACGTCGAAAGCGGTTGGAAACTCGGCTTTTACGCCGCCAGCCGTGCCTCACAACTGCGCCGGATGCGGGCACCGCGGCCGCAGGTGAACCGCGGCGACAGGGTCGTTTGACGGAGCCTGGAGCCTAACGGTGCGCATACTCGTCCTCGGTGGCATCCGGTCGGGCAAATCGAGATGGGCGGAGACGGCGATAGCCCAGCTGGCCGACGAGCAGCCGGTGCGCTACGTCGCCACCGGAACGCCACCGGAAGCCGACGCCGACTGGTCGGCGCGGATCACCGCACACCGCAACCGCAGGCCCTCACACTGGTCGACCATCGAAACCGTCGATGTGGCAACGCAATTGAGATCGGACACCGCTTCGCCGACATTGGTCGACGACGTCGGCGGTTGGCTCACCGCGACTATGGACCGTCGTGACGCGTGGGCCGGCGCATCGGTCGCCGCTGACGTCGAGGACTTACTCGATGTGATTCAACGATTCGGGTCTCCGCTCGCGCTGGTCAGCCCCGAGGCCGGGTTGACGGTGGTGCCTGCCACACAGTCGGGCCGACGGTTCGCCGACGAGCTGGGGGCACTGAACCAGCGGCTGGCCGAACTGTGCGACCGGGTGGTACTGGTGGTGGCCGGACTGCCGGTGACGGTGAAAGAACCAACGCCCATGGAGTGGCAGTCGTGACCGAATTCCCAGCAATCGCGGCGCCCGACGCACAGGTGGCCGCCGCCGCCCGGGCCCGTCAGAACCAGTTGACCAAGCCACCGGGCTCGCTGGGCCGCCTCGAGGATCTCTCGGTGTGGGTGGCGTCCTGCCAGGGCGCATGCCCGCCGCGGCAGTTCGCGCGCCCGCGCGTGGTGGTCTTCGCCGGGGACCACGGTGTGACCTCGGCCGGGGTGTCGGCGTATCCGGCGGAGGTCACCGCGCAGATGGTGGCCAACTTCGACGGGGGCGGTGCCGCGATCAACGTGCTGGCGCGGGCGGCGGGCGCCACGGTGCGGGTGGCCGACATCGCCGTCGACGTGGACAAGCCGCTGTCACCGTCGATCGGCGCGCACAAGGTGCGCCGCGGCAGTGGCAACATCGCCGTCGAGGATGCGCTGCTCGCCGACGAAGCGACGGCCGCGGTGGAGGCGGGCCGTCGGATCGCCGACGAGGAGGTCGATGCCGGCGCTGACCTGTTGATCGCGGGCGACATGGGGATCGGGAACACCACGGCGGCAACGACTTTGATCGCGGCGCTGACCGATTCGGAGCCGGTCGCCGTTGTCGGCCGCGGCACCGGCGTCGACGACGCCGGGTGGGCCCGCAAGACCGCGGCGATCCGCGATGCGCTTTACCGCGCCCGCGCGGTCACCGCGGATCCGGTTGGGCTGCTTCGGGTTTGCGGTGGCGCCGACCTGGCGGCGATCGCGGGATTCTTGGCGCAGGCTGCGGCGCGCCGCACGCCGGTGCTGCTCGACGGTGTCGTGGTGACCGCCGCGGCGCTGGTGGCCGACCGGCTCGCACCGGGTGCGCGGCAATGGTGGCAGGCGGGCCACCGGTCGACCGAGCCCGCCCACGCGGTCGCGCTGCAGCGACTCGAGCTGGAGCCGATCGTCGACATGCGGATGCGTCTCGGCGAGGGCACCGGCGCAGTGGTCGCCGTTCCGATCGTGCGGGCGGCGGTGGCCACGCTGGCATCCATGGCCACCTTTGCGGAGGCGGGCATCACCGCGTGATCCGTTCGGTCACAGGTGCTTTCGCGTTCGCGACCGTTTTTCCCACGCCCGCGGGCCGAACGGCCACGGTGGGTCGCGGCGTGATGACCGCGCTCCCGTTGGTCGGCGTCGCGCTCGGCGCGCTGGCCGCCGCCGTGCTGTGGGCGGCATCGAAAGCCTTCGGGCCCGGCAGCCCGTTGGCCGGTGCGCTGGCGGTGGCCGTCCTGCTGGCCGCCACGCGCGGGCTGCACATCGACGGCTTGTCCGACACCGCCGACGGGCTCGGCTGCTACGGCCCGCCGCAGCGGGGGCTGGAAGTGATGCGCGACGGGGCGGCCGGCCCGTTCGGGGTGTCGACGGTGGTGCTGGTGCTTCTGCTGCAGGCGCTGGCCTACCCGCAGCTGACGGCCGTCGGGGTGATCGTCGCGGTGACCGCGGGCCGGGTGGCCGCCGTGATGGCGTGCCGTGGCTCGGTGCCTGCCGCACAAGGCAGCACGCTCGGCGCACGGGTCGCGGGCACCCAACCGGCGATGGTGGCGGCGTCATGGGTCGTCGCGGTCGCCGCGCTCGCGGTGCTGGCGGGCCCGCGGTCCTGGCAGGGCCCCCTGGCCGTGCTGGTCGCGATCGCGTGCGGGGCGGCGCTTGTCGCGCATTGCGTACGACGGTTCGGCGGGATCACCGGCGATGTGCTGGGTGCCGCGATCGAGGTGACGACCACGGTCACGGCCGTCGGACTCGTCGCGGGCGCAACGTAACTCGGGTACCGTTCGCTAGCCCAACCGCGCCATCCAGCCGTGCGTGTCGGCGAACGTGCCGCGCTGGATCCCGGTCAGGGTGTCGCGCAACGCCATGGTGATCTCCCCTGGCTCGCCGTCGGCGATGGTGAACTCGCCGTCGCCGTACTTGACGTGCGAGACCGGCGTGATGACGGCGGCCGTCCCGCACGCGAACACCTCGGTGATCTCACCCGCTGCCGCCTTTTTCTGCCACTCATCGACATCGATCTTGCGCTCCTCGACGGCGAACCCCGCGTCAGTCGCCAACTGCAGCAACGAATCCCGGGTGATGCCGGGCAGCAGCGAGCCGGACAGCTCGGGGGTGACGAGCCGCGCCGAGCCGCCACTGCCGAACACGAAGAACAGGTTCATCCCGCCCATCTCTTCGATGTAGCGGCGTTCGACGGCGTCCAGCCACACCACTTGGTCACACCCGTTGTCGGCGGCCTCCGCCTGCGCCAGCAGGGATGCTGCATAGTTGCCGCCGAATTTGGCCGCGCCGGTACCGCCGGGACATGCCCGCACATACTCGGTCGACAGCCACACGCTGACCGGCTTGATGCCGCGGGGGAAGTACGCACCCGCGGGCGAGCCGATCACCAGATAGCGGTACTCGTTGGCCGGCCGCACGCCCAGACCGGGCTCGGTCGCGAAGACGTACGGCCGCACATACAGCGACTCCTCGCCGCGGGCCGCCGGCACCCACGGCTCATCGGCCGCGATCAGCCGCCGCAGCGACTCGATGAACATCTCTTCGGGCAGCTCGGGGATGGCCAGCCGGTGAGCCGAGGACCGCAGCCGCCTGGCGTTCGCTTCCGGCCGGAACGAGACGATCGAGCCGTCCGCCCACCGGTACGCCTTGAGCCCCTCGAACACCTCCTGCGCGTAATGCAGCACGATCGCCGACGGGTCAAGCTCGATCGGGCCGTACGGGATCACTCGCGCGTTGTGCCAACCTTTATCGGCCAGGTAGTCGATCGACACCATGTGGTCGGTGTGGAAGCGGCCAAATCCCGGATCTGCCAGGATCGAGGCCCGTACCTCATCGCTCACCGGGTTCGGGTTGCGCTCAACCGTGAACTCGAGGGGGCCATCAGTCATGCAGCGATTGTATAACCGTTGGCTATCTGGTTTTTGCCTCGACGAACGGCGGTTTGACGACCTCACACTGGAGGGCGCGACCGCGAACGTCGACCGAGACGGACGCACCGTCGGGCACGTCGTGATCCGTGTCCAGAAGGGCGAGCGCGATGCCCACATTCAAAGTCGGAGAAAAGGTTCCCGACGTCGTCACCCCGATCGCGGCGTCACCGTCGAGCACGGTCAGGTCTGGACGCAAGACGCCGCGGCCCACGGCCTTCAACCCGCGCAGCAGTCGTCGCGGTCCCGCTTCCTTCTCGGCAAGCAGCGCTTCGCGACCCCAGAACGTTTCCTTCTTCCATCCGATCGCCCATCCGCACCGCGCCTGCAGCGGTGAGATCTGCAGCGACAGTTCGTGGCCGTGCAGCGGGTAGCCCATCTCGGTGCGCAAGGTATCGCGGGCGCCCAGCCCCGCGAGCTCACCCCCGGCGGCGCCGACGGCATCGACGAGCGCGTCAAAAACCACTGGGGCCCGATCCCACGGCGGCAGAAGCTCGTAACCGTGTTCACCGGTGTAGCCGGTGCGGCACACCCTAACCGGGACGCCGCCGAATTCGGCGTCCTGGTAACCCATGTAGTCCATCTCGGTCGGCAGCCCAAGCCCACCGACGACCTCCGCCGACTTGGGTCCCTGCACCGCAAGCACCGCATACGAGCGGTGTTCGTCGGTGATGGTCAGGCCCGCGGGCGCGCGTTCCTTCAGCGCCGCGACGACGGCGGGCGTGTTTGCCGCGTTGGGCACAAGGAAGATTTCGTCGTCGGAGACGTAGTAGGCGATCAGGTCGTCGATGACCCCACCGGAATCGGTGCAGCACAACGTGTATTGCGCCTTGCCCGGCCCGACACGCCGAAGATCGTTGGTCAGCGCGGAATTGACGTATTCGGCCGCGCCGGGGCCGCGCACCAGCGCCTTGCCGAGGTGGCTGACGTCGAAGAGCCCGACGGTGATCCGCGTCGCCGCGTGCTCGCTCACCGTGCCGGCGTATGAGACCGGCATCAGCCAGCCCGAGAATTCGGCGAAACTCGCACCGAGTTGACGATGACGATCCTCGAGGGGGCCATGAAGGACTTCGCTCACGCCGAACCACCCTAATCGGATGCCGCTGCTGACACACTTGTGCAGTGGTCGACCTGGTCGAACACCCGCGGGCGCGCGATGCCGGAATGCTGGTCCGCGCCGGTCTGGGCTACGGCCGGCGGCCCGACTGGCCCGCGGTCCCCCAGGATCCGTTGACACTCAAGGGTTTCGATTCTCCGGTGGCAGCCTACGACCTGCACCTCAGTCGCTGAAAGTAGGGTGAATGCTCGTGAGCCCAGCAAAATCTGGTTATCAGGCACCCGTCGTCACCGTCAGCTCGTCGCTGCCCAAACGCAAGGTCGACTCGTCGGTGCTGGTCGTGCCCGTGGTCAGCGGCCAGGACGAGAACGCGACGGCGACGGTCGTCGCCAGCCCGTTCCTCGACGCCGAGGCCGTCGGCGAGATCGAGGTGGCGCTCGAAGCGCTGGGCGCGAAGGGCGGCAGTGAGCAGGTCAACCGGGTGGTCGCGGCCTCGCTTCCGGTGGCCAGCGTGCTTGCGGTCGGGCTGGGCAAGGACCGTGACGAGTGGCCCGCCGACCTGATCCGCCGGGCCGCGGGAGTCGCGGCCCGGTCGCTCAACGGCACCGAGACGGCGATCACCACGCTGTCGGACCTCGATCTCGAGGCCGCTGTCGAGGGGCTGGTCCTGGGCGCCTACCGATTCTCCGACTTCCGCAGCGACAAGACCGCGCCCAAGGATCCGGGCCTGCGCAAGATCACCGCGCTGGCAGCCGACACCAAGGCCAAGACCAAGGAGGCCGCCGCACGCGGCGCAGCAATCGCGACCGCCGTGGCCACCGCCCGCGATCTGGTGAACACGCCTCCGAGCCACCTGTTTCCAGCCGAGTTCGCTAAGCGCGCAAAGGCTTTGGGTGAGGCGGCGGGACTCGAGGTCGAGGTGCTCGACGACAAGGCGCTTGCCAAGGACGGCTATGGCGGCGTGATCGGCGTCGGCAAGGGGTCGTCGCGCCCGCCGCGGCTGGTCCGGCTCACCCACCGCGGATCGGCGTTGAGAAAGAACCCGAATAAGGCGAAGAAGGTTGCGCTGGTCGGCAAGGGCATCACGTTCGACACGGGCGGCATCTCCATCAAGCCGGCCGCCAACATGCACCACATGACCTCGGACATGGGCGGCGCAGCGGCCGTCATCGCCACCGTGGTGCTGGCGGCCAAGCAACAGTTGCCGATCGACGTGATCGCGACCGTTCCGATGGCCGAGAACATGCCGTCGGCCACCGCGCAGCGGCCCGGCGACGTGCTGACCCAGTACGGCGGCGTCACCGTCGAGGTGCTCAACACCGACGCCGAGGGCAGGCTGATCCTGGCCGACGCGATCGTTCGGGCCTGCGAGGACGAGCCCGATTACCTGATCGAAACCTCGACGCTGACCGGTGCCCAGACCGTTGCACTCGGTGCCCGCACGCCAGGGGTAATGGGCAGCGACGAGTTCCGCGACCGCGTCGCAAGGCTCTCGCAGGCCGTCGGTGAGAACGGTTGGCCGATGCCGCTGCCCGAGGAACTCAAGGACGACCTCAAGTCGACGGTGGCCGACCTCGCCAACGTCAGCGGCTCGCGCTATGCCGGCATGCTCGTCGCCGGCACCTACCTGCGCGAGTTCGTCGCCGACGGTGTGCAGTGGGCCCACATCGACATCGCGGGCCCGGCGTACAACACCGGCGGACCGTGGGGCTACACCGGCAAGGGCGGCACAGGCGTGCCGACGCGGACGATGTTCGCGGTCCTCGAGGACATCTCCGGCACTGGCTGAGCTAGAGGATCTTTCCTCCACGCGCGGTGCTGCGCATCGCCTGCGGAAGCGCATGCGCGACGCCGTATACGACGTATGCCTCCGGCGCGACCGGCCGGATCGGCTTGTTCTTCTTGACCGCCGAGACGATGGCCTTGGCCACCTTGTCCGGCCCGTACCCGCGTCCGGCGAACGCCTTCTGGGCCAGCTTGCGGCGTTCCTCGAGCCGGGCCTGACCGCCGGCGGGCGCAGCGACGCGCGTTGTCTTGATGATGTTGGTGTTGATCACGCCGGGACAGATCGTCGTCAGGCCGATCCCGGCGGCGTCCAGTTCGGCCCGCAGGCAGTCCGAGAACATGTAGACCGCGGCCTTCGAGGTGCAGTACGCGTTCATCGCGCTGATGGGTGTGTACGCCGCCATCGAGGCCACGTTGACGATGTGGCCACCAGTGCCGCGCTCGACCATTCTGCGTGCGAATGAGCGGCATCCGTTCACAACGCCACCGAGATTGATGTCGAGCACCCGGTCGAATTCCTCGGCGGGAGTGTTAAGGAACATGCCGGCCTGCCCCACGCCGGCGTTGTTCACCACGGTGTCCGGCACACCGTGCCCGGCGCACACCTGCTCGGCGAACCGCTCGACCGCATCGGCGTCGGACACGTCGAGCGCGTAGGCGTGCGCGATGCCGCCCCGCGCGGCGATCTGGGCGGCGGTGTCCTTGGCGCTGGCCTCGTCGATGTCGCTGACCACTACCTCGGCGCCCTCACGGGCGAACGCGAGCGCGGTCTCGCGGCCGATGCCGCTGCCCGCTCCCGTCACCGAAACCAGGGTGTCGCCGAAGTATTCGCGGGGACGGCCGACCTGCGCACGCAACAGCGCGCGGCTCGGCGGCTTTCCCTCCACGAAGTCGACGAACTCGTGAACCGAGTTGGCGATCGTCTGCGGGTGCGACATCGGCGCCCAGTGGCCCGCCTTGATGTCGCGGCGCCATAGCCGGGCGACCCACCGGGATTCGAAGTCGTACCCGTGGGGCCGAACGAATGCGTCATCGGCACTGACGATCAGCTGCACCGGCGCGCTGACGTAATGGTCGCGCCGCACCGCGGCACCGGACCGAAAGGCGTTGGCACGGTAGATCTTCAGCGAGTTCGCCCCGTCGTTGTTGATGTCGCCGTAGTGGATCTGGTCTCGCGGCGCACCGAGCGCGAAAGCGTGCTGGATCCGCTTCGCCAGACCGGCGCGCATCAGCGCGGGTGTCAGCGCCGGAATGCAGAACGGAATCCAGTAGGCGAACCGCAAGGCCAGGTTCAGCGCACGTAGGAAACGAATCGGCCGGTAAGGGCGAGCTAGTCCATCACGGATCAGGAACGCGTAATGATCGGTGCTCGGCCCAGACAGTGAAGTGAACGACGCCACCCTCTCGCTCGCTCCAGGGCGCGACAGGTACTCCCACACCCCGACCGAGCCCCAGTCGTGTGCGAGCACATGGACGGGCTGACCGGGGCTCAGCTGGCCGATCACCGCCTCGAAGTCGTCGGCGAACCGCGGCATCGCGAACGCACTCACCGCCCTGGGTACCGACGAAGCGCCGGCACCCCTGTTGTCGTAGGCGAGAATTCGGAACCGCCCGGCGAGCCGGGAAACCACCTCGTCCCACATCACGTGCGAGTTGGGCCAGCCATGCACCAGCACCAGCGTCGGCGCGTCGGGATTGCCCTGCTCGTATACCGCTATGCGCACCCCATCGGTGCTGTCGACAAACTGCTCGGTGAACTCGGCCATGACACCTCCGGCACAACTTAGTGGGACCGCCGGTACCGTATCAGGGCCGTCGTTTCTTCGCGCAAGCGCTCATCAGCGCTCCTCGAGCTCTTGGCGGGTGGCCCGCTCCCGTTCGATCCGGCGGCGTGCGTCATAGTCACGCATGCGCTGCGGGTAACCGACCTTTTGCACGTCGTAAACGGGAATGTCGAGACGTTCACTGAGCCGGCGGGCGCCCGCGTCTCCCCCGGTGCGACGGCGGGTCCACTCGCCGTCGGCGGCGACCAGCACGACTGTGACATCGGTAACAGTGGTTTTCGGCTCGATGTACGCCTCAACGCCGTTGTGTTCGGCGACCCACCGGCGGAGGTAATTCAGATCGGCATCGGGGTCGGTCACGCGTGCGCCACGCGCGGAGCGGCCGCCCCGAAACCTGTCGAACAGTCCCACTGGGGGCCCACTCCTTCCGCTGCTACCCACTTCGATAGTGCCAGAGCTACGAGTCCCCGAGTCTGCGGCGAAGTGTGCGTGCGGACATGACAGGATGGGTTCCGACGTTCGACCCGGCACGACCGACCGTTCTAGGGAGCGAGGGAGTCAACACACATGGCCGTCTCCGTTCAGATGCCCGCCCTCGGCGAGAGCGTCACCGAGGGAACTGTCACTCGATGGCTCAAGCAAGAGGGTGACACGGTCGAACTGGATGAGCCGCTGCTGGAGGTTTCGACCGACAAGGTGGACACGGAGATCCCGTCACCGGTTGCCGGTGTGCTGACGAAGATCGTCGCCCAAGAGGACGACACCGTTGAGGTGGGCGGCGAGCTGGCGGTGATCGGCGGGGCAGGCGAGGCTGCCCAAGAACCCGAGCCGGTCGAAGAAGAGAAGCCCGCCGAACAGCCGGCCCCGCAACCCGAACCTGTCGCCCAGGAGGAGCCGGAACCGGCGTCCGAGCCGGAACCGCAACCCAGTCCCGCCGCGCAACCGCCGGGCGACGCGACCCCGGTGCTGATGCCGGAGTTGGGTGAGTCGGTCACCGAGGGCACCGTCACACGGTGGCTGAAGAAGGTCGGCGACAGCGTCGCGGCCGACGAGCCGCTGGTCGAGGTGTCCACCGACAAGGTCGACACCGAGATCCCGTCGCCGGTGGCGGGCACTCTGCTGTCGATCACCGCCGAAGAGGACGACGTCGTTGCCGTCGGCGGCGAGCTGGCCAAGATCGGTGCGGCCGGCGCCGCCGCCGCCAAGGAACCTGCGCCGACACCGAAACCGGAGCCCAAGCCAGAGCCCAAACCGGAACCCAAAGCGCAACCGGCACAAGAGGTCAAGCCAGAACCCAAGCCGACACCGGCAGCCGAGGCACCATCGGGTGACGGTGGCCCATACGTGACCCCGCTGGTGCGAAAACTGGCCGCCGAGAACGACGTTGATCTCGCGACGGTCAAGGGCACCGGCGTCGGCGGGCGGATCCGCAAGCAGGACGTGCTGGCCGCGGCGGAGGCGAAGAAGGCGCCGGCCGCTCCCCCGCCGGCCGCGCAGCCGCCCGCCAAGGCGCCCGCGGCGGCGGCCGCGACGCCCGCACCCGGTCTCGCGCACCTGCGCGGCACCACCCAGAAGGCCAGCCGCATCCGCCAGATCACCGCGCAGAAGACGCGCGAATCCTTGCAGGCCACAGCGCAATTGACGCAAACCCACGAGGTCGACATGACCAAGATCGTGGCGCTGCGGGCCAGGGCGAAAGGGGAGTTCGCCGAACGCGAAGGCGTCAACCTAACGTTCCTGCCGTTCATTGCTCGGGCGGTGATCGACGCGCTCAAGGCGCACCCCAACGTCAACGCCAGCTACAACGAGGACACCAAGGAGATCACCTACTACGACGCCGAACACCTGGGCTTCGCCGTCGACACCGAACAGGGGCTGTTGTCGCCGGTGATCCACAACGCCGGCGACCTGTCGCTCGGCGGACTGGCGCGCGCGATCGCCGACATCGCGGCGCGTGCCCGGTCGGGCAACCTCAAGCCGGACGAGCTGTCCGGCGGGACGTTCACGATCACCAACATCGGCAGCCAGGGCGCCCTGTTCGACACCCCGATCCTGGTTCCCCCGCAGGCCGCGATGTTGGGCACCGGGGCGATCGTCAAGCGGCCGCGGGTGATCGCCGACGAATACGGCAACGAGTCGATCGGTGTGCGCTCGGTCTGCTACCTGCCGCTGACCTACGACCACCGGCTGATCGACGGCGCGGACGCCGGGCGCTTCGTGACGACCATCAAGCGCAGGCTCGAAGAGGGCGCGTTCGAGGCCGATCTGGGGCTGTAGACCTAGTGGCCAACGTCGCGATAGCGGGGTCCTCTGGACTGATCGGCTCGGCGTTGGTGTACGCCTTGCGGGCCACCGACCACCGGGTGCTGCGGATCGTGCGCCGGGCACCGTCGAACGCCGACGAGGTGTTCTGGCACCCCCAGGCCGGTGAGTTCGACTCCTCGGTGCTGCACGGGGTGGACGCCGTGGTCAACCTGTGTGGCGTCAACGTCGGTGCGAAGCGGTGGTCGGGCGCGTTCAAGCAGAGCCTGCGCGACAGCCGCATCGAGCCCACGGAGGTCTTGTCCGCGGCGGTGGTCGAGGCCGGAGTGCCGGTGCTGATCAACGCCAGCGGCGTCGGCTACTACGGCGATTCCGGCAGCCGCGTCGTCGACGAGAGCGCACCGAGGGGCGGTACCTTCCTCGCTCAGCTGTGTGTCGACTGGGAGGCCGCGACGGAACCCGCACAGCAGGCCGGTGTCCGGGTGGTCACCGTCCGGACCGGATTGGTGCTCGCCCAGGCAGGCGGCATCCTCGGCCGCCTTCGCCCGGTTTTCTCGCTGGGGCTGGGCGCACGGCTGGGCAACGGCCGCCAGTACATGCCGTGGATCAGCCTCGAGGACGAGGTCCGGGCGCTGCTGTTCACGATCACGCACGACGAGGTATCCGGTCCGGTCAACCTCGCCGGACCGGCCCCGGTCACCAACGCCGAGTTCACAGGGGCGTTGGGCCGAGCGGTGAACCGCCCGACTGCGCTGATTGTCCCCGGCTTCGCACTGCGGGTCGTGGCCGGCGAGTTCGCCGAAGAAGGCCTGCTGGGCGGGCAGCGGGCCATCCCGGCCGCGCTGGAGCGGGCCGGATTTGAGTTTCATCACAAGACCGTCGGCGAGGCACTCGCATTCGCGACCGCGCCGAAGGACACCTGACGGTAGCGTCAAGCACATGGCAGCGGAATCCATCCGGTCGGCCACCTCGGGAATCGAGGTGCGCCGGCTCGGCAGTATCGACTACCCGGCGGCGTGGGAGCTTCAGCGCAAGCTGGCCGACGCCCGAGTCGCCGGTGGCCCGGACACCCTGCTGCTGCTGGAACATCCGTCGGTCTACACCGCGGGCCGGCGCACGCTGCCAGAAGAGCGCCCCGTTGACGACACTCCCGTCGTCGACACCGACCGCGGCGGCAAGATCACCTGGCACGGACCCGGCCAGCTGGTCGGCTACCCGATCATCGGTCTCGCCGAGCCGCTGGATGTGGTGAATTTCGTTCGGCGCCTTGAGGAATCGATGATATCGGTGTGCGCGGCCCTCGGGGTGGAAGCCGGCCGCGTTGAGGGCCGGTCGGGGGTGTGGGTGCCGTCGGATGGGGTGCGGCCCGCCCGCAAGGTCGGCGCCATCGGCATCCGGGTGGCCCGTGCGACGACGCTGCACGGGTTCGCGCTGAACTGCGACTGCGACCTGAGCGCGTTTTCATCGATCGTGCCGTGCGGCATCTCGGATGCCGGCGTGACGTCGCTGACCGCCGAGCTCGGCCGCCGGGTCGGTGTGCCGGACGTGATTTCGCAGGTCGCCGAGGCGGTGTGTGACGCACTCGACGGCCGCCTCGCAGTAGCATCGATGCAGTGACAGTCACCCCGGAAGGCCGACGACTACTGCGTCTGGAAGTTCGTAATTCCGAGACGCCGATCGAGCGCAAGCCGCCGTGGATCAGGACGCGCGCGAAGATGGGCCCGGAGTACAAGGAGCTCAAGGCCCTGGTCCGCCGCGAGGGCCTGCACACGGTGTGCGAGGAAGCCGGCTGCCCCAACATCTTCGAGTGCTGGGAGGACCGCGAGGCCACCTTCCTGATAGGCGGCGAGCAGTGCACCCGGCGCTGCGACTTCTGCCAGATCGACACCGGCAAACCCACCGAGCTCGACCGCGACGAGCCGCGGCGGGTCGCCGAAAGTGTCCAGGCGATGGGGCTGCGGTACTCCACGGTCACCGGCGTGGCCCGCGACGACCTGCCCGACGGGGGCGCCTGGCTGTACGCCGAAACCGTGCGGGCCATCAAGACGCTCAACCCGAACACCGGCGTCGAGTTGTTGATTCCGGACTTCAGCGGCGCGCCGGAGCTGCTGGAGCAGGTCTTCGAGGCGCGACCAGAAGTGTTGGCGCACAACGTCGAAACCGTTCCCCGAATCTTCAAGCGCATCCGCCCCGCGTTTCGCTACGAGCGAAGCCTCGCGGTGCTCACCGCCGCCCGCGACTACGGTCTTGTCACCAAGAGCAATCTGATCCTCGGCATGGGTGAGACGCCCGACGAGGTCCGCGCCGCGCTGACCGACGTGTTCGACGCCGGATGCGACATCGTCACCATCACCCAGTACCTGCGGCCATCGCCGCGGCATCACCCGGTGGAGCGGTGGGTCGAGCCCGAGGAGTTCGTCGAGCACGAGCAGTTCGCGCAGGCGCTCGGGTTCGCCGGCGTGCTGGCCGGCCCGCTGGTTCGCTCGTCCTACCGGGCGGGCCGGCTCTACGCCCAGGCGATCGCTTCCCGCCCCGCCGTATCCTGAACTGATGGCGAAATCCCGCAACCCCGCAAAGGTCAAGGCCGCCAAGGCTGAGGCCAAGGCGGCCCGAAAGACGGCCTCCAAGCAGCGCCGCGGCCAGCTGTGGCAGGCGTTTCAGCTCCAACGCAAAGAAGACAAGCGCCTGCTGCCATACATGATCGGCGCATTCGTGCTGATCGTGGCCGCCTCGGTGACGTTCGGGATCTTCAGCGGAGGCTTCACCGGGTACATGATGATCCCGCTGGGTATTGTGCTCGGCGCCCTCGTCGCGTTCATCATCTTCGGCCGTCGCGCACAGAAGTCGGTGTACCGCAAGGCCGAGGGGCAGACCGGCGCGGCCGCGTGGGCGCTGGAGAACATGCGCGGCAAGTGGCGAGTTACCCCGGGCGTCGCGGCCACCGGCCACCTCGATGCGGTGCATCGGGTGATCGGTAGGCCCGGTGTGATCTTCGTCGGCGAAGGGTCTCCGACGCGGGTCAAACCGCTGCTCGCCCAGGAGAAGAAGCGGACCGCCCGGATCGTCGGCGACATCCCGATCTACGACGTCGTGATCGGCAACGGCGAGGGCGAGGTGCCGCTGGCCAAGCTGGAACGCCACCTGAGCAAGCTGCCGGCGAACATCACGGCCAAGCAGATGGACTCGCTCGAGTCGAGGCTGGCCGCGCTGGGCACCAAGGTCGGCCCGGCGGCGATGCCGAAGGGCCCGATTCCGACGGCCGCGAAGATGCGCGGCGTGCAGCGAACTGTGCGCAGGCGCTAGCGCTGCCGTCTGCTCGTCGCGCAAGCGCTCATCGCCTCACGACCGCCGTTTTCGTCGTCAGATCCTGCAGTCCCCGGTAGTCGGCGTCGGTGAACAGCGCGGGGATGACGAGAAACACCAGCAGCCCCCGGAGGGTCGCTCGTCCCAAGCCGACGTGCTGTCGCTCGTCGACGGACGCAACGCGAATGCCCAGCGCGAACTGCCCGGGCGTGAAGCCGAAAAGACGAACGGCGACGATGCCGAGGGCCAGCCAGATCACCGCGACGGCCGTCGACCCGACCTGCGTATAGAGGAAATCATGCCGGCTGATGACGCCGACGCTCACCGCCAGCCCCGCGAGGCCGTACGCGATGAACCAGTCGATCACCAACGCCACGACGCGCCTGCCGAATCGTGCGATCGAGCCGGGGCCGGTGTCCGGCAAACCGAGCCGCTGGCCCGGGTAGTCGCTGGGTCCAAGGTCGCGACTGCCCGATACTCCGTCGCCTTCACGGCCGAAAGACCCCGACAGCCAGGACCCGATTGTGCGGGCCATACTGTGAGGATAAGCGGGGCCTCACCCGGCCCGGCGGCGGCCGCTGCAGCGAATTGCGTAACTTCCGCGCAACATGCGGTTGACGACCGTGCAACATCGTGTCCATAGCGTCAACCCGCGGGTTTACCAGAACTAAGGAGAGTAATCAGTGGCAGAAAAGACGGCCGACGACATCATCAAGCAGATCAAGGACGAGAACGTCGAGTACGTCGACATCCGATTCTGCGACCTGCCCGGCGTCGTCCAGCACTTCTCGGTTCCGGCTTCGTTTTTTGATCAGAGCGTGTTCGAGGAAGGGCTGGCCTTTGACGGCTCGTCGGTGCGCGGCTTCCAGTCGATCCACGAGTCCGACATGATGCTGCTGCCCGATCCCGACACCGCGCGCATCGACTCGTTCCGCGCGGCAAAGACGCTGAATATCAATTTCTTCGTGCACGACCCGTTCACCCGCGAGGCATACTCGCGCGACCCACGCAACGTCGCCCGCAAGGCCGAGAACTATCTGGCCAGCACGGGCATCGCCGACACCGCCTACTTCGGCGCCGAGGCCGAGTTCTACATCTTCGACTCGGTGTCGTTCGACTCACAGATGAATGGCACGTTCTACGAGATCGACTCCGAGGCCGGCTGGTGGAATACCGGCGAGCCGATGGAGGCCGACGGCAGCGCCAACCGCGGCTACAAGGTCCGGCCCAAGGGCGGCTATTTCCCCGTCGCGCCGTACGACCACTTCGTCGACCTGCGCGATGCGATGTGCACCAACCTGCAGAACGCCGGCCTGGAGCTGGAGAAGGGCCACCACGAGGTCGGCACCGCCGGGCAGGCCGAGATCAACTACAAGTTCAACACGCTGCTGCACGCGGCGGACGACCTGCAGCTGTACAAGTACATCATCAAGAACACCGCGTGGCAGGCCGGCAAGACTGTCACCTTTATGCCCAAGCCGCTGTTCGGCGACAACGGCTCCGGCATGCACTGCCACCAGTCACTGTGGAAGGACGGCGGCCCGCTGTTCCACGACGAGTCGGGCTATGCCGGGCTGTCCGATATGGCGCGGCACTACATCGGCGGCATCCTGCATCACGCCCCGTCGCTGCTTGCGTTCACCAACCCGACCGTGAACTCCTACAAGCGCCTGGTGCCGGGCTATGAGGCCCCGATCAACCTGGTGTACAGCCAGCGCAACCGATCGGCCTGCGTGCGGATCCCGATAACCGGCAACAACCCGAAGGCCAAGCGGCTCGAGTTCCGTTGCCCCGACAGCTCGGGCAACCCGTATCTGGCCTTCTCGGCGATGATGATGGCCGGCATCGACGGCATCAAGAAGAAGATCGAGCCGCAGGCCCCGGTCGACAAGGACCTCTACGAACTGCCGCCCGACGAGGCCGCCAGTATTCCCCAGGCGCCGACGTCGCTCTCGGCGGTGATCGACCGGCTCGAGGAGGACCACGAATACCTCACCGAGGGCGGGGTTTTCACCGAGGACCTGATCGAGACCTGGATCTCCTACAAGCGAGAGAACGAGATTCTGCCGGTGCAGATCCGTCCGCACCCTTACGAGGTCGCGCTCTACTTCGATGTATGACCCAGCTAATGCTTTGACCTGCGGTGATGCCCCCGAGGGAGCTTGCCAGTCCGCAGTCAGTCCGCAGTAGCTTCAGCCGCCGACCCCAACCGGGCGGTGATCACCGCACCGATGACAGTGTTGATCGACTCGTCTGTGTCCGGCCACAAGTGCCCGTAGGTGTCGAGCGTGGTGCGAGCGGTGGCGTGCCGTAACCGCGCCTGCACCTTCTTCACGTCCACCCCCGAGTCGATCAACAACGACGCGAGGTAGTGGCGTAAGTCGTGGAAGCTGAACTTCTCGGGTAGGCCCTCCACCTTCTTCCTGGCGTCGCGTATCGCCCGCTCGATGCTCCACGGAGGTGCGCAGTCCACACCCAACCCGTTGAAGGCGAGCGCACCAACTCGGCTGGTCGCCGAGCCCCTTGTCACCATCATGTCGCTGGGATAGTTCTTCACCGACGCCGCCAACAGCAGCGTCAAGTCACGCGGGATGGGCACCGCCGCGTCGCTGCCCGGTGTCTTCAGCGGCTCATTCGGCCATTGCTGCACCGGATGCACCACACCTCTGGTGAAGTCCACATCAGACACCCGCAGCGCCGACACCTCCGCTACCCGCAACCCAGCGAACGCGCCGAGCAGTACGGCTACCCGAAAGTGGTCGGGCACCGCGTCATAGAGCGCCCACACCTGTTCGGTGGTCGCCACATAAGGCTTCTGCTTGCCCATCGGTGGCGAGGTCCGCCGCGAACAGGGGTTGCGACCAAGTAGTCCGTCGTGCACCGCGTCCGCCAAGATCTGCGACAGCCGCGCATGCAGCGCGTGGACGTAGTTGGGTTCCATGTCGGCCGCCTGCAGTCGCGCCACCCACGTCTTCACCTGCGATGGGCGCACCGCGGAGAGCGGCATACCTCCGAACTCGGCCACGATCTGCCGGATATGCGTGCGGGCTGATCGGACTGTGGATTCCCGGTGAACCATGTAACCCCCGATCCACATGTCGCACCACTGCTCAACGGTGAGTTGAGCATCGCGTGGTGCGACGTGGGTTCCCGACACGATCGTGGCCGTCTGGTTGTCGAGCCACCGTTGGGCGTCAACTTTGCGCCCGAACGCCTTGGTGTGCTCCCGGCCGCGGTCGTCGACATACCTTGCAAGCCAACGCAACCCGACACCATGGCGGGCGCTCGGCACGTTCTGCTTGTTGCCGTGCTCGTCGCGGACTGCCTTTGTCCACCGGTCCTCGACCCCGGCCCTACGGTTGCGCTTCATCGTCACGCACCTCCGACTTAATCAGCACCTGCTCCGACAGGTCCTGCCCGCCGTGCTCACGCCCCAGGAATTCCTCAGACGCCTCCACCAACATCGTCAGCGCCCATTGCATGCCCCGGGAAGGACGGTACCGACGTCCTTGCGGACCATATCCAACTCGTCCAACGCCGCCTTGTCGTTTTCTGGCAGCCGACTCATGAGTTGTCTGTGACTGTAGCCAAACTGTGGCCAAGATGTGGCCACCGGTCCGCCCGGGTCTGGGGGACCGCTGCGCCGGATCGTCGCCCACAATCGAAGCCATGCCGCTTCAGCTTCATACGCAGCCCGACCCAGACCATTCGTGCGAAACGTGCGGAGGTCCATCAGAACTTGTCTCGCAGACCATCACCGCGTGGGACGGCAACGAGACGATGGCCCGTGAAGTGTCGCCATGGACACCGCGGTGTGCAGACCCGTCGTGCGACAGCCGCAGACCACGGCATCGAAGATGAGCGACCCGCGCGTCTGCGGGCCACTGAGCCGATCGGTCGGTACCGCTGACGATGGTGCCAGTCACGGGCCGGTGTCGGTTGTTTGTCAGTTGTGCGTCGGTCGGGGCGCGAGCTGGCCAGGTCAGCGCGCCACGCGGACACTGTCGGCAACTTCGCAGCCACACCACCGGGAGCGACCACATGCAGACAGACGCGCACAACATGGGCCGCGAAGAGCGCCGCGCGCTGCTTGAGCAGCGGCGCGCAGCCGTAGCACGCCAACTGCGGGACCTGGCAATCGAATTAACGGAAATCGACAAACAGCTTGAC
>DATARY010000229.1:0-10048 GCA_036263935.1 Mycobacterium sp. | reverse complement strand
CATTATTAATTAACCATTCCGCTAATAAGAAAGTAACCGCGGACGCCGATGCGACGACCACGCTGAACGCGAACAGGGCGAGACACGCCACTGTGAACACTTGCATCTTTTTCATTCGATTTCTGCCTTTCCCTCGGCGAGACCTGGTTGCAGCCCCTTCCGAGGCTTGAGATCGATCGAGCCGTACACCCGTTCTTGGTCAGAGAGCGCAACCCGATCCCTATCTGCACTGCAGCCTGCCGTTCGCGTCCCGATGCGACGTTCTCTCGCATCGGACCGAATATCGCAGGAAGCCCGAACTGCGTCCAGAGGTGTCTCCCACTCCCTGGCCGTGGCCGCCTCCGGGTCGCCTGCTGGCCGAGTAGGTCGCCCCACACCGCCGCCGACGCCCATCGCTACAGCCACTGTCCGCAACCCGCTGCTCCCTTACTAGCGCCAAGACCTCGGCAGACCCTCGCCGGGATCGAGGACGAACGACAGTGCACCCTTCATCCCAAAACCCCTTATTCCGGATGTCAGGACACGGCGCACATTTGCACGGACGGCGGCGATTGTCAAGCGCCGGCTCGGCTACTGTCTCTGACCATGTTCGGGCGCACGTCTGTCGCGGAAGCGCTTGGCCGGCTCGGTCTGCAAGCCTGTGCCTGCGCAACCGTCGCGCTATTGACGGTGTTGCTCGTGACGGGCTGCGGTGGCAGTCGGAATGCGACCACAACCGCCGAAGCGACGGCCGGCGTACCCGCCTACCTCACGCACGGCACGGACCGCGACAACGACGGCGACCGCAACGACGACGACCTCGGCACGATCGACTTCGGCCACGCCGCAGACGCCGCCGACCTGCGCGAATCGACAGCGCTCCTCACCCGCTACTTCGCCGCCGCGGCCACCGGGGACGGGCACACGGGCTGCGCGCTGCTGCTGCCGTTCGTCGCCGAAGCGCTGCCCGAACAGGACGCGCCCACACCGCAGCTGCGCCACTCCAGCTGCGCGGTCGTGCTCTCGCGGCTGTTCGCCATGCGCCACGCCCTACTCGCGGTCAAGCACACCAGCCTGCGCGTAGCCGCGGTGCGCGTGCAGGGCGACCGCGCCTTAGCGGTGCTCGACTTCCCCGCGATCCCCGAAGTGCGCCAGATGACCGAGCGCCGCGTCGGCGGGCGCTGGCGGCTGCTGTCGATCTTCGACGGGATCCTCGAATAGGGCGGACGGGGCCGCCGACCGCGTCCGAACATTCGGTACGATCGCAAAACGTGACCGGAATCAGGGGACAGCGAGCGGGCACGCATGGGTGGGCGGCGCTGCTGCTGGGCTGCGCGGCGCTCGGCCTGTCGGCGTGCGGCGGCGCGACTCAGACCTCGACACACACCGCCTTCCACGACAAATCCCGCTTCCCCTACGTGCCGCCGGCGGGCGAATCGGCCTCGCTGCAGCGTCCGACAGACCGCGACCACGACGAAGACCTCGGCAGCGCGGACGTCGACACCGGCCCCGGGGGCCTCGGCTTCGCGGGCCATCCCGCCACGGCGACCGACCGTGCGGCGATCGCGGCGCTGACCAGGCGCTACTACGCCGCGGCGGCGGCGCGGGACGGGGCGCGCGCCTGCTCGATGCTGTACTCGCCGCTGAGCGAATCGATCGCCGAAAACTACGGCACGGCCGGCGGCCCCGAATACGACCGCGGCACGACCACCTGCGCGGCTGCCGCGACGGGCGTGTTCCACCACTACCGCGCCCTGCTCGCCGTCGAGACCAGCAGACTGCAGGTCATGCTCGTGCTCGTCAAAGAACGCGAGGCGGTCGCCGAGCTCGGCTTCGGGGCGCGGCTGCCGCGGCGCGAGCTGCTGTTCACCCGCGAAGGGCGCGTCTGGCGAGTGGCCGTAGTGCGCGACCGCGAGCTGCGGTGAGCGGCGCGCGCACACATCCGGATGCTCCTCGCGCGCCGGTCTGGGGCCGGCGCTTCGCGGCGGCGGCGCTGCTCGCATGCCTGCTGCTGGCCGCGGCGACGGCCGGCTGCGGCGGGGGGACGCGCGCCGGCACCTCCCTGACGCGCCAGCAGGCCGCCGGCGCCGGCCTCGGCATTCCCTACTCGCCCGCCGACGCCGAGCGCAGCAGGATCGCCGCGATCGTCACGGCCTACTACGCGGCCTCGCTGACCGGCGACCCGCTGCGACTATGGAGTAGGTCGCGGTCGCTCTCCGACTTCGAAGCTTGTCGATCCGATACCATGCCGTATATCGGAACATGCTGAATATTGGCACACACGGGAGCCGCTGTCAAGCGACGCTCAGGATAGTGGTCAGGTCCTTTGAGGCATTGGCGAGCGTCGCCCGCTCGGGGTCGGCGGCGTGTGCCTACTTTTTCTTGCCCTTGAGTGGGTAGGCTTTTCGCGCTTTGCGTTCGCAGCTTGCCCGCAGTTTGCGGTTGTGCTGTCGGTGGCAGGCTTTGAGGGCGTTCGTGAGCTTTTGAGCGTTCGTCACCGTGGAGGGTTTGCCTTTGGGGCTTTCAGGGAAGCCGATCGCCGGTATCGGCAACTGTGCTGGCACCAACGGTAGCGATATGACGGAGGGAAGGCCGGGCGTGGTGAACAGGACGGTGGCCCCTTGCAACGTGTGCGTCCCCGGGATGTAGCCGCTGGAGATCGTGAGGCGATAGGCATAGGTCGTACCGGGTTGCAGGCCCGTGAGCAGGTAGCTCGCGGGCACCGCAGCGGTGCCGGCGCCGGCCGAGCCCGTCAGCACGATCCCATACTGGGTGGCGGCGCCTTCGTAGACGCCGACTTCGAAGGCGTAGCTCGTGGGAACGCCGTTCGGATAGACGGTCCCGGAGATCAGGGCGCCGGTGGGCGCGGGCGGCGCGTAACCGCCGGTTTCCACCGTCGGCAGCGGCGTGCTCGCGGTGGTGAACGTTCCCTGCGCTCCTGTCGCCGATTCGTTGTTTTCGTTTATGGCCACCAACCGGTAGGAGTAGGTGGTCGACGGCGTCAGGCCCGTGAGTTCGGCCGAGGCGCCGATTTCCCCGAACAGGCTCGAGCTTTCTTCGGCGGTGCTCGCGACGCTCGCACAGCCAGCGAGACTCGGACAGGCGCCGTATTCGAAGCGATAGCGCGTGGTCGTGTGCTCGGGGTTCAAACTCGCCGTCACGACCGCGGATTGCGAGGTGTGAAACGGCGCGCTTGGCGTGCCCGGTATCTGCGGCGGCACGATCGAGGTCTGGAAGGTCATGGTTTCGCCGTGCGCCTGCAGCGGTTCACCGTTCGCCTGCGCTTCGACGAGCGCCTGGTACTGGTATTCCTGGTGCGGCACAAGTTTTGTGGCCGCCGCGGCCACGGTTTCAAACGTTTCCCCTTCGCCTTCGAAGGCGGTCGGGCTGAGCGTTTCGAAGCTCTGCGCTCGGCCGTAGCGGAAGAGGCCGCGGGTGTGAACCGTCTGCGGGTCGATTTCGGCGCAGAGCTTGGCGGTCGTCCCGGTCACTTCGCCCGCTGCACATGTCGCCACTTCGGGGAAGAGGACTGACGTGTACGCTTCGATGTACTGGCGGTTCGTGTTGATGACAAAGGAGCTGCCAGAGGAGGAGAATGCGAGCCCTTTTGGTTCTCCTGGCGTTTCGGGCGTGATCGTGTCGGCCCCGAACGCTGGTGAGAATTCGCTGATCTCCCGGCCCGTGGCAGTGTATAGCGTGGCGTGCTGGCCGCCGCCAGCATCGATCACGCCGACGCGACCATTCGGGTCGACGGCTACGCCTCTTATCCGCGAGCTGTTGGGATCGATCACGACCGGTTCGAGGACGTCCGCGGGGCTGTACTCGTGCACGCCCGACGCTTCGGTGTCGGCCACGAACAGGTCGCCGGCCTGGTCGACACCCACGCCCGTTGCAACACCCGAAGCCGAAAGTGCGACAAGCGATATTTCGCCTTCGGAGATTCCGGTCGTCGAGCTGAACCTCTGCACACGGCCACGATCACCAACATAGAGAGCGTCGCTTGGACCTCCGACCGCGAGCATATTACCGGCCTCTTCGGGCGCGAAATCGAACGCGCCTGCCGCGGTTTCGTTGGCGGCCTGTTCTTCGGTCTGCAGTATCGCCGGCCCACATTCGGCGCCTGCGCAAACGTTTCCGCTGGTGGTGTTGTTAACACCCTTGCCGATCGCGCGCAGGAATACACCTGAAGAGCTGAAGACCTGCACACGACGAGCCTGAGCGGATTCACCGCCCGCTTCACCAAGGACAACGTCAGCCACGTAGACGTCGCCGGTGGCGGGATCGACCGCGACGCTTGGTATGTACCTGCCGAATTCTCCAGGAGCGCCGCCTTCGGTCCCGGCTTGACAGTTGCCCTCTTCCGCGGCCGTGCAGAGGTTCCCTCCCAGCTTGTTGACGCCCTTGCCGAACATGCGGAAGAACTGACCGGCGGCGGTGAACTCGTCGACGCGACGGTTGGCTTCGTCGGCCACGTAAATATGTTCATAACTCGAGCTCGACGGGTCGTTGTCCACAGCTATACCAGTCGGGAAGAAGAGCCCACCAGCTTCGCTGCTTCTTTCGCCCTGCTGGCATTCGTCCTTGGAGGCCACCGTGCATATGTCGCTGCGTTTAGTCCTGTCGACGTCCTGCCCGAAATAGCTCGTCAGCAGGAACTTGTTAGGCGGCGGCGCTGCCAGGGCCGGATCGCTTGACAGCAGCAATCCGCCGACGAGCAGGATCACCGCCCACCACACCCGTGTCCGCGTCGCCCTGCGGGCGGTTGTCGTATCGCTCGTGGCCATCGCCTATCGCCTCCCCTTGGCTTTGCGCTTCGCGCACCCGCTCACCGCGATCGCGGTGCTCTGTCTGATCACCAAGCCGTTCTGCGCCGTCATTTCGGTTGGCATGCGCAGCCCGCCCTTGACCGTGCACAGGTTCGCGTTGGCGCCCAGCGCGGAGTACGGGCCCTGCGGCAGGTATAGCTCGAACGTGCCGACCGGGACGTCGGGCACCGTGTTGAACGTCGTGCTGGTGATGTTCCGTTTGTTTATGAACGTCTTGCCGGTCAGGTCGACCCTGACGCCGTCGCCCTGCAGGACGATCACGAGGTCGGGGAACTGTTCGCCGCCGTGCGAGACGAAGTAGACCGGGCCGGCGAGACCGACCGGAAGCAGGGGGGTGCGCGCGCGCACGACCCCGACGATCGAGGGCCGCGGGCATTCGATCGGGTCGCGATCGAACACCGCCGCCGGACACGCCCTCTGCAGCGTCGACAGGCGCGAGGGCAGTTGCCGCGGCAGGGACACCTTCACCCGCGCGATATCCGCCTCGCTGCCGACCGATCCCGCCGGGTAGGACAGCTTCGTGTCGAGGCTGGCACCGTGCGACCGGCTCGTGTGGCCGCTGGTGGAAACCGTGAACTTCGGTTTGAACGCGAGGTCCCGGCAGGCGCCGACGGCGAACGGGCTCGTGACGCTCGCGAGCGCCTGTTCGCTGCCCGACACCACCGCCATGACGTGCTCCTGGGCGCAGTTGGTCGGGTTGAACATGAAGTCAGGCCGGTCGACGTCAACAGTCACCCGTTTCAGCCGCACGGGGACGCCGAACAGGATCTGCGGCAGGGCGTGCGGCCCGCTTTCGTCGGTGCTCACCGTCAGCGTCGAGTCGGTCGGGTCGACGTCGATGCGAGCGCGCACGACGACCACGCCGAGGTGGAAGGGCCCGACGTCGAGGTGCACGACGACGCTCAGCCCGAACGGCGAGCCGGCGTATTTTTCGGTCAGGTAGACGCCGCCTTCGACTTCGAAGGGGTGCGAACCGGCTCCCGAGGCTGCGCGCGTCGTGCCGATCTTCGATGCTTCCGGGCAGGTCCCGGCGTTCGCCTGCGCTGCGCCGCACAGCGGCACGTTCGAGAGCATCCCGAGCAGCCCCGGGGGGGTGTGCACCTGGATGCCCTTGACGAACTGTTCGCGATCCTGACGCGAGAGTTCCAGCGTGAACGGGGTGAACTGCCCCGCGTCAGCGATCGCCGTGCCGGCGAGAAAGCCCGGTTTCAGGCCCGGCGGTGTCGCGCAGCCTTCGACCTTGAAGAACGACGACGGCGTGGCGTCGGGGATGCCCGCGACCAGCAGATCTTCCGGCGGGGGGGTGGTGCCCGGGGCGCTCCACGGGGTGAAGTCGGCCGTCGTCACCGCCGGGCCGCAGGCCGCGGGGTTGTCGAGCGGCGCCCTTGGGCCGCCATTCAGTTTGACCCTCAGTTCGCTGAACGGCGTCTGCGGGTTCTCCAGGAACTTCGTCGTCAGCTGGCCGGTCGCGGGGTTGGCCTCCGTGTAGCCGTGCGCCTTGATGTTGATCCCGGCGTTCCCGAGCGCTCCGGTCCCTCCCAGTTCGAGGTAGAGCTGGTAGAGGTTGCCGTCGAGCGCGTCCTGGTTCGTGCACACGGGCTGGCCGGCGCCGCCGCACAGCGGCCGCGCGAGGTAGACGTGCCCCTTCACGGGTTCCTTCAACAGGGGGGTGACCGCTTCGGCGGTGCCGACGATCGAGGCTTCCGGGCACTTCCCGGGCGCCAGCTGCAATTCGTGGGTCAGTTGGTTGACTTCTTCGGATTCGGGGCCGTCGAAGTTGATGCCCTGCGGACCGCTTTCGTTGCAGGCCTGGATCCCGTCGACGATACCGGGGCTGATCGACATGCCCTCGGGCAGCGTCACCGTCGCGTCGCGCAGGTGCGAGCTCGCCAGCGAGGCGGGGCTTTCGCTCTGCGGAACCTTGACGCCGACGCCGAGTTCCACCGGCGCGTCCGCGAGCGTCGTGTCCGGGTTGACTTCGATCGCCGGCGCGAACGGAGCGTGGTCGCAACCCGTCGGAGGCGGCATCGTCGCCGTCGCTTCGGAGAAGCCCTTATACAAACCCCCTTCCACCGTACCGGGTTCCTGCCAGGAGTCGGCGCGCAGCACCGCGGTCTCCGGCCCTCCCGAGCAGTCGGTCCCCATCGACCAGAAGGGAACGGGCACGTGGCCGCTCGGCAGTTCGCCCGCCAAGCTGCCGCTGGTCGGACACTCGAGCGGAAGGTATCGGTTCGGCCGTTTGCAGAAAAGTCCCCGCATCGCTTTGTGGGATTCGTCGGCCGGTACTCCCCACAGCGTCACTTCGAACGAGAACACCCCCAGCGCCGGGGTGCTTTTGCTGATCACGTTGATCCGATATTCCCGCTGCCCGGTAACCGGGTTTCGCACCCGCACCAGGTGGGCGGTTATCTGGCCCTCGTCGACCGGGGTCTGGTTCTCGAGCACGAACTCGGCCGACTCGCCGGTGGCCGGCACGACGTTGACGACCGGACCCAGATACTCGTGTTCCAGTTCGCCGTAGCCGAGCTGATACCAGCCGACGATCGTGTCCGCCGGGCAGGTGGCTGCGGTCGCGAGCGCGATCGGGCATTGCGGCACGGCCTGCGGGTTTCCGAGCAGACCGGCGGGCAGCGTCTCGACGATGTCCTTCGGATCCCGCGTTGGGACGACCGCCGCCCGCTTCAATTTGAACAACCCGATGAGAAATTCTTCTCCCGGCCCCAATTTTTCGTAGGGCACTTCTTCGGTTGTGAATTCGCCGGCGACGGCAATAGCCCAGGGATGGCCGCCGGCCTGGGTGAAGGCCGGGGAGTATGGCTTGTTCTTGAATTCCGAGCCCAGAGGGATCGGTTGAGTGAGCGACACTTCGGTGCTTTCGATCGTCTGTACGGAAAAGCTCTTGATCCCGAACTGTCCCGCTTCTGCACCTAGGGCGCCCGGTGGTGGGGAGGTCCCCACAAAGCCCAGGCTCATAAGCGTACAAGCGATGAGACCACCGATGCGGATCCTTCTCCGTTGCCAGCAGACAATCCCCATATTTGTCGACCTCATTTGCCCCTCCGTCCGCTCGACTTCGTTCCCTTTCGAGCCGCCTTCCGCTTGACGCATCTACCCTTCTTCTTGACGAGACCCGCCCTGCATCCGCGCTGTTTCTTCACGATCTTGCCAGTGGCGGGTTTGACGGCATAGTTACCGCCCGGCTGCTGCACCACGCTTGCCGGCACCAGCACCGGCTCAGGACTGGTCAACGGACCCTGGCACGCATCGCCCGAACACGTTTGGAGGGGAGCCGGAGCGACCGGAAAACCTTCGCCTTCGCGCGCATCGTAGACGTCGTACAGCACGTCGGTGTCCTGCGCTAGCAGACTCTGCGTCGTCGCAAAGAACACGTCGCGGCCGGACGGCGAAATCACCAGTCGTTCGACTGGAACCGCAGCTTCCGAGTCGCCGCTCGAAACGATCGACACGATCCCTTCGCCGCCGGCAGATTCGCGCCATTCGTACGCGTTTTCCAGGCCGTTCGTCGCCACCGGAGAAAGCGGCTCGGCCGACCCGAACACGATCCGCGTCCCGTCTTCGCTGATCGCACGCGTCACCAGCCCGTGCTGCGCCATCACCGAAGATCCGTTGTTGACTTTTTCACCGATGTCAATCTGCGCACCGAGCGGTTCGCCGCTGGGGCCGAACACGGCCCGGTTGCCATTATCGTCGAACCCACCCTCGCCCAACGACACACGATTCAGCCGCCCGCTGAACGCATCGTAACGGTACACGTCGCGGACGTGGTTCGTGTCGCTGCTAGTCAACTGCCCGTTGGACTCGAACACGAGGAAACTGCCGTTCGCATCAGCGGTTTGGGCCAGGGTGCCAGCGCCGATATGCGTCCACATCCTTTCGTCCGATTCCGACGGGCAACGCGCATCTTCGACCGAGCCCGACGCGTTCGCACCCGAGCACAGATCGGCGATGAACCGAGTCGACGCCGGGGTCGATCCAGTCGCGGCTTCGAACACGTACAAGTTCGCCGCACCGACCTGCGGCACCGGCGCGCCTTCACGTTCGAGCGCTTCCCGCTGCGCGACCGTCAGCAGGTTGCCACCGGCGACGAAATACGCACGCGAACCGTCCGGAGCGACGCGCACCGTACCCATCACATCCGCCGCCTGCCCGCCGTTCGGATCATGCGACGCCTCCACCAACGAACTGACAACGCGTTCCCCGACCGCGCAGCCCGGCGTCGCCTGCGGACAGCCGATAGTGGCAAGATATAGGTTACGCGAAGCGTCTTCAGCACCCGGCACAAGCCCGTGCTGTCCCTTTGCCAACGGCGCCGCGAAATAAACCCGCGAACCGTCTTCCGATGCCCCTTCGAAATCGGCGCTCGCCCGTTCCAACGCACCAGCACACGGAACTTCACCCGGAATACCACCCGCTTCGCACGCTTCTCCCACCGGCCGTGAAACTTCGAGCGTCCGAACCCCATCGAGCCGCACGAACAGCTGATGCGGTAACCCTTCGTTCGCATTGCCACTGCCACTCGTGCAATCGGTGAAAAAGATCTCGCGACCATCGCCGCTCACCGCATTGAAGAAATCTTCCGTCTCCTGGCTATATTTGCCCTTATCAGCGCTACCGAGCGTGACCTGACATTCACTCAGCAACTTGCCCTGGTTATTGAGCCCCACCAGTTCAATCGGTTTGGAATGCCCTTCACAACCGAGACCAAGCTGGTAGAACTCACGCGGATCCCCGCTGGCTTCTGGTACCAAAGGTTCCGTGCCGGTCGTGCTCACAACCGCGAGACAAAGACCGGCGTTAGCAGTGTCGTAAACCGGGACAAAGCTTTCACCAGGTTTCGAAACGGCAACGGTGAGTGCAGCGTCGTTTTCCCACTCGGAACTAAGGTCGGGCAACTGCGAATCGTGCGTGACAATATCCTCCTCTGAAGCAGAATGGTCCGCCTCGGGTCCTGGTTTGCCCATCTCCAGCACACGGTTCAGCGACGGCGTCATGTCGCCGCCGGCGGATGCCGACTGGGCGACGAGCGGTAGGGGAGCGGCCACCGGAGTGGAGACCCAGCCCGAAGCGCCACGCCGAGCCACGTAGCCGAGAGCATAGTTAAGCGATGCCGGCGTTTCCGCGAAGGCTCCATTGGAAAAATAGGCCACAGCTTCCCCGTCGACCGCCGCGGCGATCGGAAGTTCCAGATTAACTCCAAAGCCAGCCTTGAACGGCGGGCTGAC
>DATARY010000200.1:0-12325 GCA_036263935.1 Mycobacterium sp. | reverse complement strand
ACCCAGTTCTTGATCAGTCGGGTGAAACCGGGATCCCACTTGGTCATCTCTGGCTTGTCAGCCCCGTTGCCCCTCATGCCATACCCGTCTTGATGGGTGCCCCGCAGCAGCCGATGTTAACCAGAGAGTATGGTACTCTCTCAAAAAGAGAATGCCATATCCGCCGGTAGGAGGACTGATGTCGGGAACTGTGCTCGTCACGGGCGGCTTCGGCCTCGTGGGCACTGCGACCGTCAAGCGGTTAGCCGCGGACGGCCGCCGGGTCGTTGCAGCCGATCTCGACACACCCACCAACCGCAAGGCGGCCAGGAAGCTGCCGAGCGGCGTCGAGTATCGATGGGCCGACCTTACCGACCCCGAACAGGTCCGGCGCCTGGTTTCCGACATTGCTCCTGAGGCCATCATTCACCTCGCCGCGGTGATCCCGCCCGCGATCTACCGCAATCCCAAACTCGCTCGACGGGTCAACGTCGACGCCACCCAGACTCTGGTCCGCGTCGCCGCGGCTCAACCGAATCCCCCGCGCTGGGTTCAGGCGTCCAGCAATGCGGTGTTCGGCGCCCGCAACCCGCACCGCACCACTCCACCGCTTCGGGCAGACGACCCTATCCGGCCCTGCGACGTCTACAGCGGACAGAAGGCAGAGGCCGAGGACATCGTGAGGTCGTCCAATCTGGAATGGGTGGTGTTGCGGTTCGGTGGAGTATTGAGCACCGACCTATTCGCGTTCCCGTTCTCCGCCGATGCCATGTTCTTCGAGAATGCGCTACCGAGCGACGGCCGGCTGCACAGCGTCGATGTCCGCGACGTCGCGTGGGCGTGCGCGGCGGCAACGACGGCGGACGTCACAGGCGAAATCCTCCTGATCGCCGGCGACGAGTCACACCATTTGCGCCAGGGCGACATTGCACCTGCCCTCGCCGCTGCGCTTGGCATTCCGGGCGGGTTGCCACCAGGACGACCCGGCAACCCCAACAGCGACGACGACTGGTTCGTGACCGACTGGATGGACACCGCCCGGGCGCAGGAGGCGTTGAAGTTTCAGCATTATTCGTGGGACCAAATGCTCACGGAGATGCGCGCGAACGTCGGTTGGATTCGCTACTTGTTGCGACCCCTCGCTCCCCTTGTGCGCACCATAATGAAGCGCAGGGGAGCCTACTGGAAGGCGCCCGGTCAATACGCCGACCCATGGGGCGCGATCAGCGCCAGGTTGGGCGACCCCGCAGTGGATCGGCCGTACGAGCGCTCGTAAAGACATAGGGTCGCGCCGTGGAGACTTTCGAAGGACGCGCGGCGGTGATCACCGGCGGCGCGAGCGGGATCGGTTTCGCAACAGCAAGGGAATTCGCTCGGCGGGGGGCCCGCGTCGTGCTGGCGGACATCGACCAGTCCGCATTGGACGACGCGGTCTCACAGATGCGTGCGGATGGGACCGAGGCACACGGGGTTGTGTGCGACGTCCGGAATCTCGACGACGTCACTCGCCTTGCCGATGAGGCGTTCCGGCTGCTCGAGGAGGTCCACGTCGTGTTCAACAACGCGGGTATCGCCTACGCCGGACCGATATTGCAGACCACCCACGACGATTGGCGCTTTGTCATCGACGTCGACCTGTGGGGCCCGATCCACGGCGTCGAAGCGTTCCTGCCGCGCCTGATCGAGCAGGGTCTGGATAGCCACATGGTGTTCACGTCGTCGTTCGCGGGCCTGATTCCGAACGTCGGGCTCGGCCCGTACTGCGTTGCGAAATACGGCGTCGTCGCGCTCGCGGAGACCCTCGCCCGCGAGGTGCGGCCCAACGGCATCGGGGTGTCGGTGCTGTGCCCGATGATCGTGGACACCAAACTGTTGGCCAACACCGAGCGCGTCAGGAGCGCGGACTACGGCCCCGCCCACTCGGACGCCGAGACCGTTCAGGAGCTGGCGTCCGCACCGGACGACGATCGCGTGCTGAACGTCGACGATGTCGCCCGCCTCACCGCCGACGCGATCCTCGCCAACCGTCTCTACATCCTGCCGCACCGCGCTGCGCGCGGTTCGATTCAGCGCCGGTTTGAGCGCATTGACCACACATTCGACGATCAGGCCGCGGCGGGCTGGGCACACTAGCCGGGGCCCAGCTGGTAGTCGCCGGTCTGTGGGTTGTGGTACCAGCCGCTTGCCGCCTGGGTTCCACCGTCGACATGGATGGTCTGACCGCTGATGTAACTCGACATCTCCGACGCGGGAAATACCGCCGCGCCAGCTATTTCGTCGACGTGCCCGAGCCGGCCCATCGGGATCATGTGACCGGCGTTCGGTGACAGCCCATCCGGTGACACTCGTAGCAGGCCTTCGGTCACGGTAAGGTCCGGCGCCAGCGCGTTGACCCGAATTCCATGGGGAGCCAACTCAAGAGCCGCGGTCTTGGTGTAATTGATGACGCCCGCCTTGGCCGCCGCGTAGGCCGCGTAGCCCGGCGCCGCACGAACGCCTTCGATGGATGTCAGGTTGATGACGCTGCCGGGTTGGCCCGAGTCCACAAGGCGGCGCGCCACCCGCTGGGTGCACAGCAGCACGTGACGAAGGTTGGACTTGTACAAAGCGTCCCAACCGTTCTCGCTGGTGTCGAGCAGTGCAGAGTTGAACACGCCTCCAGCGTTGTTGACAAGGATCGATACCGGACCCAAGTCGGATGCGGTTCGCTCCAGCGCTGCGTCCACCTGCTCGCCATCCCGGACATCGGTCACGATGCTCAAAACGCCAATCCGTTCGGCCGCGGCCGCACAGGTTTCGGGGTTGCGTTCCCAGATCGCGACCGCGGCGCCGAACGCGGCCAACCCTTCCGCGATGCCGCGGCCGATGCCCTCTCCCCCGCCGGTCACGACCGCGACGCGACCCGTGAGGAGGATGTCGGACGGATCGATGGCCACGATTCAAACTAGCGTGTCACGCCTTGGCGGTGCTCGAACCGTGCATAGCCGGCGCGCAACCGATGACACCGTCGGCCTCCAGGTCGGCGATCTCCGCCGCGGTCAGCCCGAGTTCGCTGAGCAGCTCCTGGTTGTGCTGGCCAAGAAGCGGGGCGGGCCGCGCGTGGATGTGCAGCGGCCCACGGGACAGCCCGAACGGCAGCGTGCTGTGGGGGGTTCTCGCGTTGACTGGGTGGTCGACCTCCTCGAAGAAGCCGCGGAACGCCAACTGTGGCAACTCGGTTTGGCGATGCGGCTGCATCACCTTGGCCACCGGCACACCCTGGCCCCACAGCGCATCGACGATGTCGTCGCCGGTGCGCACCTCACACCACCTGGCCAGGTGCTCGTCGATCATGTCGTGATGCTCGCGCCGGCCATTGGCGGTCGACAGCGCCGCATCCGTCGCCCAATCCGGGCGTCCCAGCGCTTCGCGGAGCGAAGCCCACTGATCGTCGGTGGCGACGGCCACCGCCACCCAGCGGTCGGCCCGGCCAAACTCGTCGATCTCGTTGGTGCGGTACAGGTTCTGCGGTGCCGCGCTGGGGCCACGATTCCCCGCGCGTTGCAGCAGCACACCATACGCGGAGTATTCGATCACCTGTTCTGCGGCGATGTTGATCGCCGCGTCGACCATCGCCGCCTCGATGAGCACGCCCTGACAGGTGCGGCGGCGGTGCTCGAGCGCCAGGAGTAGGGCGTTGAGTGCATGAATACCGGCGTTGGGGTCGCCGACGGAGTACGGCTCGTAGGGGTTGCGGTCGGGATAGCCGGTGAGCCAGCTGATGCCCGCGGCCGCTTCGATGACGTAGGCGAACGCCGGGTTGTCGCGCCAGGGCCCGTCCAGGCCGAACCCGGGCATGCGCAGCATGATCGCGTCGGGCCGAACCGCTTGCACCGCCGCGAAATCGAGGCCGATCTGGTCAAGTACCCGCGGTGTGAAGTTCTCGACGATGACGTCGGCGGTCTCGATGAAGCGGCCCAGCAGCTCTCGCCCGGCATCGCTCTGCAGGTCGAGCGTCACACCCTTCTTGTTCGTGTTGAGAGCCGAGAAGATCGGTGATTTCTCCCACCACTGGTCCTCGGTGACCGGGATGCCCGCGATGAGGCGGGTGCCGTCGGGCCGCCGCGTCGACTCGACGTGGATGACGTCGGCCCCGAGCATGGCCAGCAGGTGCGTGCACGACGGTCCCGCCCAGAACGTCGTCATATCCAAGACCCGCAGGCCGCTGAATGGCAGCCTCGCCGAAATGGACTTCCCGGCTGTCAAACCCGATCCACGACCTGGAATGCTATTTAGCGAGCGGTACTGCTCGGTGTGTTCGCCGAGCCGCGGCGCTGGGGCCGGCTCGCGCAGCCGCGCGGGCTGCAGGCGATACGGCGGCCCGGGTTGCCGGAAGCCGTCGCCCGGGTTGGTCACGAACGACCCGCGTACCTGAAAGTGGTCCAGCGAGTCGATGCTGGCGCCGTTGGCGACTGGAGCGTTCGGGATGCGGAAAGCCGTTGCCAGCTCCCGGATCTCGTCGACGGTCTGGCTCTCGACCCAGGCATACAGTTCGTCGGCCTTCTCGTTGGCCTGCTCGGTGATCGACAGCGGCGAGTCCTCGTCGATCCAGTCCTGGTGACCGGTCATCGCGCACAGGTCGAACCACTGTTGTGCGGTGCCACAGCCGAGGTCGACCAGGCCGTCCTTGGCACGCGCGATTCCCGGGACGGTGAGCCGCCGGGCATCGCGCCACGGCCGGCCAAGCATCTCGAAGTAGCTCACCGGATAGTAAGTGAGGCCGAGAATGTCGGCCTCCAGCATGGACAAGTCGATCAATTGCCCGCTGCCTCGGAACGCCAGGGTTGCCGCGCTCGCGTACGCCCCCGCCAGGTACTCACCGACCTGGCCGCCGACGAAAACCGGTGCGCGGTCGGCAGAACCGCGACCGAGGCCGACGATCCCGCCCGACCACGCCTGCAGCGTGAACTCGGTCGCGGGCCTGTCGCACCACGGACCCTCCAGGCCGAACGGCGTGATCGACGTGACGGTCAGATGTGGGTGGGCGCGGTGGATCGCTGCCGGGGTAAACCTCTCGTGTTCGGCAATCACCGAGCCGCGAGACCACACCACGGCGTCGGCCCGCGCGAGCAGCGCGTCGACGAAGTCGGCGTCGGTCCGTCGGTCGGCCACCACACTGTGCTTCGAACATGCCAGGAAGCTGAATAGCGCACCGTCTTCACCGGGCCCGATCTCGGCTCCTGAGGCCGACCATCGCCGCAACGGATCGCCTTCTGGCGGTTCGACCTTGACCACCTCGGCGCCGCCATCGGCCAGCAGCTTCGTGCAGTACGCACCGGCGATGCCCGTGGACAGGTCGACGACGACGTACCCGTCAAGCGGCGGCACGGGCTACTTCTTCTTCTTGCGGTTCGACTTGCTCAGCCGGAAATCGGGTGGGAACTTGTCGTCGTTGTCATTGACCGCACCCGCCAGCCCGCTGTCGATGGCCTCGTACATGTCCAGGTCATCCTCACCGTCATTGGCCGCGCCGCTGCCCATCGACTCGAAGAAGGCGGACAGCAGGCTGCCCATGTACTCGCCCTGATACTGCTTGAACACCTCGAAGAAGATCTTCTGCTGAAAGACGGTGTCGACCGGACGGTTTCGCGAGCACGCCCTCGCGTACTTGTCGACCTCGGCCTCGAGCTGGTCGCGGGGCACCACCTTGTTGAGGAAGTTGCACTGGTGCATCTCCTCGGCCGTGAACGGCCGTCCGGTGAAGACCATCTCCTGAAACTTGCGCAGCCCCATCATCTGCACCCACGTCCACATCCGCGGACCCCAGCCGTAGTAGCGGAACGAGGGGTGGCCGAACAACGCGTCGTCGGAGGAGATCACCAGATCGGCGTCGGCACACTGGTAGAAGTGCCAACCGTAGCAGTAGCCCTTGGCCTCGACGATGCTGATCTTCTTCAGTTCCTGCAGCGGCCGGTTACCGGCCTGCACGTTGGCATACCACGCGCTGATCGTCGCGCCGTGCCGGAACGAACCCTCCGGGGGATACGTGACGTCACCGACACCCTCGTCCTCCAGGCGCAGTTCGGCGAGCCGCAGGTCGGTGTTGTCGTTGCCCTCCATGAACTCCGGCAAGTCGGCACCGCTGCCGAGGTTGTCGCCGACCCCGCGGATGACGACGACTTTTACGTCGTTGTCCACCGTGGCCGCGCGTAGCAGGTCGGCGTAGCGCAGTCGCGCGGCAGACGTCGGTGCGTTCAGGTATTCGGGCCGGTTGAACGTGATCGTTGCGATCTTGGTCCTCGGGTCCTTGTCGTAGAGGATGATCTCCTCAGGTTTGGGTCGACTTCCGCTGTCAGACATTCGTTCTCCCTCAGCCGATTCCGACGCGGGCGTGCCAGGTGGGGCTGGACGTCAATACCTCCGGCTCATCGGATGTGATGTGCACCGCCTCGCGCCCGAAGACGGCACCCACGCCCTCCTGCCAGACATAGCCGGTGACTGCGAGCACCATGCCCGGCTCCAGAATCTCCTCCGCGGCGGTGGCGCGCAGATGCGGTGACACCACAGGTGGATCGAATCCCAGCCCGAGGCCATGCGCGACCGGCATCGGCGGAAGCGGCTCGTTCGCGGCCTCGTATGCCGCCAGCAGACCGCTGGCCGGTTGCCCGGGCAGGCACGCGGCGGCGAGCTTGTCCCACAGCTCATTCCAGCGGTCGTAGAGCGCGGGAATGGCCGCGTCCTCGACGTCGCCCACCGGCCAGGTTCGCCCCACCTCACCGACGTATCCGTCGGCCAGCACACCCGCGGAGAACGCGACCAGGTCGCCGTCGTGCACGCGTCCGTCGCTTCGGGCCCGTCGCCACGGATGCACGCGTGACGTCACCCATGCGGCGTCCTGTGTGGCGGGGGTGCTCACCCCACCAGCCGCCTCGGCTTCAAGCAGCACCCCGGCCAGCGTCTGTTCGGTGACCCCGCCTCGCAGTGCGCCCACCGCGCCGGCCAACGCATCCTCGGCCACTCTCAGCCCCCCGCGCAGGATGTTCACCTCGTCGGAAGTCTTGATCCGCCGGGCCGCCCGCATCGCGATCTCGCCGTCGACGAGTTCGGCCTTGGGGAAAGCCATCGGCAACAGCTTGGCGAATGACGGTGTGAGAGCATCGGTTCCGACCCGCAGGGCCGTCGCCGCACCGTCGATGCCCTGCAACACCTTGATGAGCGTCATCGGGTTCCACGCCAGCCCATACAGGTGATCGTGCGGGATGTCGTCGGGGATGCCCTCATCCCACGTGCTGTTCAGATGGATCTCCCCCGTCGACCGAACGACGGTGCAGATGGGTCCGAACGGCCGCGTTCCGGCTACCCAAAGCTGCGGAGCCCCTGAGAAATAGCGCACGTTCGCCTGACGCCCGAGAACCAGGACGTCGAGGCCGTGAGCCTCCATCTGAGCCAGCGCCCGTTCGCGCCGCCCCCTTCGCAATGCCCGATCGTCGGGCAAAACCTCAGTCGCCATAGGGCGCGTAGGGGTAGTCGGTCAACGGCGCGAAGCCGTCCTCGGTGATAACCACGATCTCCTCGCTTCGATAGCCGCCGGTGCCGTCCTCCCAGACCACCGGCTCCAACACCAGCACCATGCCGGTGGGGAACACGAAGTTGTCGTCGAACTCCTCGCCGAGATCCGTTCCGATCATCGGCGTTTCGGCGGCGTTCGTGCCGATGCCGTGGCCCAGGTAGAAGTGCGGCAGCCATGGCTTACGGCCCGAATTGGCGGCGATAGCCGCGCGGGCCAGGTCGCCCGATGTGGCGCCCGCCTTGGTCACCTTCAGCACGGCGTCGAGGATGTCGCGCCACTGGTGGAACTGGTCCTGCTGACGCGGCGACGGCGTCTCACCGACCAGCCAGGTCCGGCCGAAATCGGAGCAGAATCCGGTATACGTGATGCTCACGTCCGTCCACAGGACGTCGCCCTTGGCAAGCTCGCGTTCGGTCGTCAACAGCGGCAGCGCGAGATCACCGTGCGTCGTCCAGGTGCCTGCCGCCTTGGACACCGGCATCACCTGCCAGATCGCCTCGAGCATGTTGGCCGTCGCCCCGAGTTCGAACGCGCGCCGGACGAACCGTGCCGACAGATCGATCTGACGCACACCCGGCGCCAGCGCCTTCTGCACCTCGACGGCGGCTTCCTCGGTGATGCGGCATGCCTTTCGGATGCAGGCGATCTGATCCGGTGTCTTCACTAGCTTGGCGGCACCGACAACGGGCGCGGCATCGGTGGTCGCTCCACCGGGGAACAGCCGGTCGGCCGCGCGTCGCATCGCGCCGGTCAGTTCATCCACCGCGACGGTCGCGCCCGGCGGGATCAGGTCGGCCACCACCCGTGCGAAATGATCCACGCCCTCGTCGAATTCGAGGTAGAGCGGCGGGTGCAGATGGTCGGGCGGAATCTCCGACTCCGACCACGAGCCTTCCCGGAACGGCATGAACAGGTGCGGATGCTCGTCGCCGGCCAGCACGATCGCGACCGGCCGTTCGACGTGGGACAGACCCGCGTCGAGAAGCGGCCAGCTGGCCCCGGTGGCGTACACCACGTTGCCGTTGCCCAGCAGGATCAGCACATCAACGCCGTTGTCGGCCATCGCCGACCGCAGCCGGGCACCGCTTTCGCGATACATACGGGCCCGGTCCGGTTCGTCCGGGACCCCGACGGCGGACGCGTCCGCTGCTGCAAAAGTTGTCATCTACACGCCCAGAAATCCCTTGATGTTTCCGCTGACGATCTTCACGGCGTTCTCGGGCCCGACGGCCTCGACCACCGCCGCGAGTGACTTCTCCGAGTAACCGAACGTGCTTTCGTTGTGCGGATAATCCGATGACCAGAACACCTTGTCGATCCCGATCCGGTCGATCAGCTGCAGGCCCAGCGGATCGACCATGAACGACGCGCTCATGTGGGTGTCCCAGTAGTACTGGATGTCGTGCTCGAGCTGGTGATTGAACATGTGCTGATACGAGGCCAGCAGGTGCTCGGCATCCTGCAGCGCCCACGGGACCCAGGCGATCCCACCCTCGAACCAGCCGATCCGCAACTTCGGGTGACGATCGAGAATGCCACTGAAGATGTACTTGGAGAACACCTCCCGAAATCCGTCGATGTTGATCATCATGCCCACTACGACGCTGTTGTATTCGCACGGGGTTTTCGGCGGTGTCTCCCCGATGTGGTGCGTCACCGGCAATCCGGACTCCTCGATCTCGTCCCACACCGCACGCATCGCGGTGCTTCCATAGTCGATCACGTTGTCGTCCTCGTCCTTGCCGGGGTTGATCGGCATCAGGAATGTCCGCAGGCCAAGCGACTTCAGCTCCTCCAGGGTCCGCCGAGTGCCCTTCGGATCCCACCAGTTGATCAGCCCGGCGCCGTAAAAGTGGCCGTTCGACCGCTCCTGCAGGTCGGCCATGCACTCGTTGTAGATGCGGAAGACCCGCTCGCGCAGTTCCTTGTCGGGGTAGTGGAACAGCGCCAGAACCGCATTCGGGAACGCCAGCTCCTTGTCGACGCCGTCCTCACGCAGCTCCTGGACGCGGGCCTCGATGTTGTTGGTGGCCGCGCCGGCGAGGTCGTCATACTGCATCAGCACCCGGCTGAAGTCACCCGGTAGAAAAGTCTGGCCCTTGCGGCCGACCATGTATGCCCCGTCCTCGTACCAGATCCTCGGCGCCTTGTCCTTGAGGTCATCGGGAAAGCGTTCGTAGAAGATGTCTTCCGCCACCGAGATGTGGTTGTCCGCGGAGAACACCTCGGTTCCCGCGGGTAGGCCGAAGTCGCCCCGCGCGTGCCCGCGCCGGTCCTTCGGAGCGCCGTAGCCTCCGGGCGGGTAGAGCGTCGATGTTTGTACAGACATGGGCCAACTCCAATCACCAGGTAACGGGAAGCTCGTAGACGCCGTAGGCGAGGCGGTCATGCTTGAAGGGGACCTCGTCGAACGGCACGGCAAGACGCAGCGTGGGGATGCGCCGCAGCAGTGTGTGGAACACGATCTGAAGCTCGGCGCGCGCGAGCTGTTGCCCGACGCACTGGTGGCGGCCGTAACCGAAGCCCAGCTGCTGGCCCGCGTCGCGGGTGAGATCCAGCTGGTCGGGCTCCGGATAGGCGGCCGCATCCCAGTTCGCGGGGGCGAGGTCCAAAATGATGCCCTCACCGGCGCGGATGGTCTCGCCACCGATCTCGATGTCCTCGATGGCGACCCGGCGCTGGCCGTTCTGAATGATCGACAGGTAGCGCATCAACTCTTCGACCGCGTTGGCGATGAACCCTGGGTCGTCGGAATCACGAAGCAGCGCAGCCTGTTCGGGGTTCTCCAGCAGCGCCAAAACACCGATGCCGATCATGTTGGCGGTGGTCTCGTGGCCGGCGATCAACAGGCCTGTGCCCAGCTGTGCGGCTTCCTTCACACTGATCTCGCCGGCCTTGACCCGCTCGGCCAGATCCGACACCGCGTCCTCTGCTGGGTCCGCCATCTTGGCTTCGACGAGGTTGATCAGGTACTGGGCCAGGCTCATGGCGCCCTTTTGTCCGTCCTCAGCGGTGGCGTAGCGAGCGAGCCCGACATTGGCATGGTGCTGGAAGAACTCGTGGTCTTCGTATGGGACGCCGAGCATCTCGCTGATCACCCTGGTGGGCACCGGCAGCGCGAGCTGGGCGACGATATCGGCCGGCTCCGGGCCGGCCAGGATCGTGTCGATGCACTCGTCGGTGACCTCTTGGATGGCCGGCCGCAGGCCCTCGACACGCCTGAAGGTGAACGGCTTGGACAGCATCCGGCGGAACCGGGTGTGCTCCTCGGCGTCGGAGGTAAACACCGACCGGGGCCGCTTGTGCACCGTGGAGAGCATGTGCTCGTTCCAATGGGGAAAGCCGTCGCGCCGGTCGTCGACGCTGACGCGCGAGTCGGCGAACAACTCCCGGGCCACCGCGTGACCGGTGATCAGCCAGGGCGTGCTGCCGTCCCAGATCCGAACCCGCGAGAGCGGTTTCGCCGCGCCCATCTCGAGCACCGGTGGCGGCGGCGCAAACGGGCAGCGCGTCGACCGCTCCATCGGGTACTCGGGGATATCCGCGGTCACTCCGGAAGCGTTGGAAGTCAATGTATCTGACATGGCGTCTGGTTCATTCCTCGATGTCGATGGCCAGTGCCGGGCAGGCCGCGGCGGCCTTGCGGACGTCTTCTGCTTGCTACTTTCATGTCAGGGGCGCTCCGTGACAGGCGCCCGCCAGAGCCCGACGATCGCATCGATCAGACCGGACGCGACCGCACTCCAACTGGTTCGGGGGACGCCGGCGCCCTCGGCGAATGCCCGTTCAAAGTCGGCACACGTGTGCATCATCAGGTTGCGCGCCATGATGTTGCGTTCCGCGACGACCGCCATCGGCAGATCGGGAAGGCAGCGGGTGATGCCGTCGACCACCTGCACCAGCGATGGCGAGCCAAGCGCATCCTTGACCACGATCTTGTGGTAGGCGGGATCGGCCAACGCCTGGGCGGCGAAGCGGGCATACCAAGTCGGGTTGCCGAGCCGGGCCAGGTGCTCGGTGAGTGAGCAGACAAGGCACGCAATCCAGTCGCGCAGCTCGGCCGAGTCGCCGATGTCGGCCACCATCCGCTCCAGCAGCCGCTCGATCGATGCGCGGTGCTTCTGCTCGATCGCGCGTACCAGATCGGTCTTGGTCCCGAAGTGGTAGCCCACCGCGGCGTTGTTGCCCTGGCCGGCGGCCTCGCTGACCTGCCGATTCGATACGGCGAACACCCCATGCTCGGCGTACAGCCGCTCGGCCGCCTTCAGGATCGCCTCTTGTGTGGTGCTGGCCCGATCGGCGCGCACACTCCTGGCGGTAGTCACACGCCTAGTCAACGCCGTCGCAGGTCTTAAGTCAAGCGACTGATTTAAACAGGTCACTTGCGCGCTATCACTTTGCCCGCGACCGCGCCGCCGTCGACAGGCAACACGGTCCCCGTGACGTAGCGCGAGCGGTCGGTGGCGAAGTACAGTGCCGCCTCGGCCACATCGGCAACGGTGCCTTCTCGCTTCAGCGGCCGGTCGGCGCGCATCTGCGCACGGATTGCCTCCTCGAACCGTTCCAGCTGTTCGGCGTCCTCCGCCGCCGCCGACTTCCGGACGATCGCCGTGCGGATATTGCCCGGAGCGATGGCGTTGACGCGTATCTCGTAGTGCGCCAGTTCGATTGCTGCGGACTTCGTGAACTGGATCACCGCCGCCTTCGATGCCCGGTAGGTCATCACGCCGCCACCCGCCTGGATCCCGCCGATCGACGTCACGTTGATGATCGAACCGCCACCGTGTTCAGACATGT
>DATARY010000195.1:0-10999 GCA_036263935.1 Mycobacterium sp. | reverse complement strand
CCCTCGGCGGAGCAGACTCTCGCGGACGTCGCCGCCGAGATCGCGGCGGGCTGCCAAGGTGTGCGGGCCATCGCGGTCAGCCACCGGATCGGCACGTTGGAGATCGGCGACGCCGCTCTGGTGGCTGCCGTCGCCGCGGACCACCGCGGAGCCGCGTTCGAAACGTGCGAGCTCCTCGTTGACACGGTCAAGGCACGGCTACCGGTGTGGAAACACCAGTTCTTCGCCGACGGCGCCGATGAGTGGGTCGGATCCGCTTAGCCCAACGGGGCGATCGGAGGCGCCGGTGGTTGCTGCGCAGCCGGATCGGCCGGCGGCGGGGTGACCGGCACGTTCGGTCCAGGGGGCTGGGCCGGGTAAGGCGTGTTCATCCCGCGTTGGGCCAGCCCCATGATCAACGCTTGCTTACCACTGATGTCGTGGTTCTGGACCGCTTGCCACAGGTCCTTGAGGTAGCCGACGTTCGGGCTGTCGCCGGCCGTCGCGCTTGGATCCATGGTGGAGCCCGGCGGCAGGCTGTCCGGGCTCGCCAGGTGCGGTACGCCATCCGGCGGCACCGGTAGGCCACCGGTCATGGCCTGGTTGGCCACGTCGTAGGCCGGTGCGGGAATGTTGACCGCGTTGAGCGGAGCCAACGGATCCGCTGGCGGAGGCGCCGCCACGGCCCCCGGCGCGGGTGGCGCCGGGGGAGCCGGTGGGGCGGGCGGCGGCGGCAGTACGGGATCGAGCGGCGCCGGGGCATGGAGTGCCCAAACCTCCGGCTGGTCTGCTGGTGCCGGGACGACGTCCCAGTTGTCCGCCGGCGGCGGGGGTGGCGGCGGCGGCGCATCGAGCGGCGCGGTCAGGGAGGCATCCACGATGGGCGCTTCGACCGGCTCGGGCAGGGGGGCAGGAGCTGGCGGCGGCGCGTCGGGCAGCGGAGCCGACAGCGCGTCGAACGGCGCGGCATCAGGAGCGGGCGGCGGTGGGGCGAACGGATCTCCCGGCGGCGGAGGCGGCAGCTGGCCGTTGAGGTCGGGGTTGTCGAGGGCCTGCGGCTGCTGGATGACGTTGCGTGGCGTGGAGTGGGACAGCGGCCCACCGCACACCGGCCACGCGCCCTTGCCCTGGCTGGCCAGCACTCGCTCGGCGACCGCGATCTGCTGGTCCTTCGTGGCCAGCTCCGCGGACGGGGCATATTCGCCGCCACCGTGGGAGGACCAGGTTCCTTGGGTAAACTGAACTCCGCCGTGGTATCCGTTGCCGGTGTTGATGGCCCAGTTGCCGCCGGATTCACAGCGGGCGACCTGGTCCCATTCGCCGTCGGTAGCGGCGCTAGCATGCCCGGCGAGGGCGAGGCTTCCGCTTCCGATGACCGCTCCGGTGAAGGCGATCTTGGCGACGCTTACAGCAGATGTAGTGGGCTTGCGGTGCCGTCCACTCATGGGTGCGATATATCCTCTCTTGCGCGCCCGCGAGGTCAGCTGTCGGGTTCGGGCGGGAGAGGTCGCCCGGCCGGCATCGTCGAAACGACGCAGGCTTCACCCCAAGGAGCCGCATGCGGCTCCTGGTCCTATATGTCTGGTGGACCGGTGGGTCCCCCGCCCCCATCCAAGTTGTTTGTCGTTGGCAGTGCCCGAGTGGATGGAGCTCGGCGCTAACGGGCACAGCGGGCCACCCGAGTGGAGTCGAGGGGCTTGGGAGATGACCGTAACGGCACCGCGCGGTCCCGTCATCTTTTGTCGGTAACGGCGTTTCCAGTGTCGGCTAATCCTAAAGAACTTCTAAAGGCCCAGGAGGCCCGCGCATCCTCGCAGGTGCCAGCAACGCTCCACCGCGCCGTAGCCAGCTCGTGACCGTTTCGTTATGTGACGTAAATCACGCTTAGCCGCCGGCGAACGGCGGAAGAACATCGACCGTTTGTGCGTTGCCTAGCGTCAATCCCAAGTCCCGCACGGCAATTCCGTCACAGAGATATGAGCATCGCCTCAGGACTTTGGCCAGGTCGGGGTCCCGTTCACCCAGGTTGTGCACCAGCGTGGAGATGGTTGTACCGGGTGGGACGCCGACGATCTCGTCGTCGAGGCCTGCGGCCACACGCGCGGCCGCGAAGTAGCGCACGGTCACCTTTACCGTCACGCTCAGCCGCCGATCGCGCTCATCGGCCGGTCCGGCTGCACGAAGTCCGGGTCGTTGATGCCGTGCCCGGCGGCTTTCGCCCACATTGCGGCCCGCCAGGCGTCCGCGACTGCATCATCGTCCGCACCCGAGCGCATGAGGCTGCGCAGGTCGGTCTCCTGGCGGGCGAACAAACAATTGCGGACCTGCCCGTCGGCGGTGAGCCGGGTGCGATCGCACGCCGAGCAGAACGCGTGCGAGACCGAGGCGATGATGCCGACCTTGCCGCGGCCACCGTCGACCTGCCACAGCTCCGCCGGAGCCGAACCGCGCGGCGCCGGATCGGGCTTCAGGTCGAAGTGTCCGCGCAGCGTCTCGAGAACGTCGTCGGCGTTGATCGCCCGGCCGCGCTGCCACTCGTGGCCGGCGTCGAGCGGCATCTGCTCGATGATGCGCAGCTGGTATCCGTGGTCGAGGCAGAACCGCAGTAGCGCGACGGCGTCATCGAGACCCGTCACATGATCCAGCACCGCATTCACCTTCACGGGGTTCATCCCCGCGGCCTTGGCCGCCTCGAGGCCGGCCAGCACGTCGGACAATCGGTCGCGACGGGTGATGTGAGCGAAGCGTGCGGCGTCGACGGTGTCGAGTGAGACGTTGATCCGGTCCAGGCCGGCCTTCTTCAGTTTGGCGGCGCGCTTGTCGAGCCCGATGCCGTTGGTGGTCAACGTGATTTCGGGTCGGGGCTTGAGTGCGGCGGTGGCGGTGATGACGTCTTCGAGATGCTTGGCCAGCAGCGGCTCGCCACCAGTTAAGCGGATGTTGGTGATGCCGAGCCGGGTCACCGCGATACGCATCAGCCGGTTCAGTTCGTCGGGTCGCAGCACCTGTTCGCCGGGCAACCACTCCAGCCCCTCGGCAGGCATGCAGTAGGTGCAGCGCAGGTTGCAGCGGTCGGTCAACGACACGCGAAGGTCGGTGGCCACCCGGCCGAACGTGTCGATCAGCGGACCGTCGGCGGGTGCGTCGCCACGTGGACGCTGCACCGACGGGACGCCGAGTTGGGTGACGGTCATGCCGCCGCCCGCACGGGAGTCTTCAGGGAATCGACGGGGACGATCTCCTTGCCCAGCGGCACCAGCGATACCGGGATCAGCTTGAGGTTGGCCAGGGCCAGCGGGATGCCGATGATCGTGATGGCCATTGCCACCGCGCTGACCAGGTGGCCGATGGCCAGCCAGATGCCGAACAGGATGACCCAGATGACGTTGCCGATCAGCGCGCCGGGTCGAGCGCCTGGCTTCTCGACGATCGTGCGGCCGAACGGCCACAACGCGTACGACGCGATGCGCAGGGCGGCGAACCCGAACGGAATCGTGATGATCAGGACGAAGCAGATGAGCGCCGCCACCAGATAACCCAGCGCCAGCCATAGGCCGCCGAAAATCAACCAGATGACATTCAGGATCAGGCGCATCTCTCCTCCAGCGGTTGTTCAAGCCTACCGACTGGAGAATGGGCAGGGTGGCGGGAGTAATCACGTGCTCGGTCCGGCGGCGTCCGAGTAGGATCTGCACACGCGTCCCGGCGCATGCGGGACGCTTTCCTTATGTAGGTAGCTCTGAGAGACAAGCGGGTGAGACCAGTGCCGACCGGCAGGGTTAAGTGGTACGACGCCGAAAAGGGCTTCGGCTTTCTGTCGCAGGAGGACGGCGAGGACGTGTACGTCCGGTCCTCGGCCCTGCCCGCGGGTGTCGAGGGTCTCAAGGCCGGCCAGCGGGTCGAATTCGGGGTGGCCGCCGGGCGTCGCGGCCCGCAGGCGTTGAGCCTGAAGATCATCGAACCGCCGCCGAGCCTGACCCGCACCCGTCGCGAAACCACCGCGGCCGAGCACAAGCACACGCCCGACGAGCTGCACGGCATGGTCGAGGACATGATCACGCTGCTGGAGAGTGCGGTGCAGCCCGAGCTGCGCAAGGGCCGCTATCCCGACCGTAAGGTCGCGCGCCGGGTGTCCGATGTGGTCAAGGCCGTCGCGCGCGAGCTGGACTCCTAAGCAGCCGGGACCGATCTGTGTCGGGGTCCCACGTTGGCAGATCGACGAGTGGTTAGCCGCTCTCTCGGAGGGGGCAGAATCAAGCCATGGCGTATGTCGCAAGCGGAGGCGACTTCAACCGCGATACCAACTACATCACCACGCGGATCACCGCCGACGGCCGCGACGGCTACCCCGTCGAGCCGGACCGGTACCGCCTGATCGTCGCGCGGGCCTGCCCGTGGGCGAATCGCACGATCATCGTCCGCCGGCTGCTCGGCCTGGAAGGCGTTCTGTCGATTGGCTTTTGCGGGCCAACACACGACAAGCGCAGCTGGACCTTCGACCTCGACCCCGGCGGTGTCGACCCAGTGCTGAAGATCCCGCGGCTGCGCGACGCCTACCTCAAACGCTTCCCGGACTACCCGAAGGGCATCACCGTGCCCGCGATCGTCGATGTGCCGACCGGCGAGGTGGTGACCAACGACTTCGCTCAGATCACGCTCGACTTCTCCACCGAGTGGGCCAAGTTCCACCGCGAGGGCGCCCCGCAGCTGTATCCCGAACCGCTGCGCGACGAGATCAACGAGGTGGCCCAACGGATCTACACCGAGGTGAACAACGGCGTCTACCGTTGCGGTTTCGCTGGCTCGCAAGAGGCATACGACAAGGCCTATGACCGGTTGTTCGCCGCGCTCGACTGGCTCTCAGAACGGCTCGCGACTCAGCGTTTTCTCGTCGGCGGCACCATCACCGAGGCCGACGTGCGGCTGTTCACTACGCTGGCCCGGTTCGACGCCGTCTACCATGGTCACTTCAAGTGCAATCGGTGCAAACTCGCCGAGATGCCCGTGCTATGGGGCTACGCCCGCGATCTGTTCCAGACACCCGGCTTCGGCGACACCATCGACTTCGTGCAAATCAAGCAGCATTACTACATCGTGCACAAGGACATCAATCCAACGCAGATCGTGCCGAAGGGTCCCGACCTGTCGAACTGGCTAACCCCGCACGGCCGAGAGTCCTTGGGAGGCAGGCCGTTTGGTGATGGAACACCACCGGGCCCGACGCCGGAGGCCGAGCGAGTGCCTGCGGGGCACGGAGCCGCTTAGGGCCAGACCGTCCGAACCGACCACTCTGCGTGGGGAACCGGGATCTCGTTGCCTTCCTCGTCGCGCACGAGCGTTGGGAGCATCACTGCAATGCCTTTGAGCTTCCCGTGGTGGACGTCGGTGGTGGGGATGGTGACCGCGAGCCTGCTGTTCGGCGCGAATTCACCGGTCGTGTCGCCACCCTCGTACTCGCGCAACAGCACCCACGGCGCCTTGGCGATCGCCTCCGGTACCGACAGCTGTACGGGATGGCGGTTGGTCACCGCCAGCTCGCCCTGCGATCCGTACATCGCACATTTGGTGGGGTTCAGCACTTCGCAGTATCGGTAGGGCCCGACCCGCACCAGCTGTCCGTGCGAGTACGCGCTGATCGCCGGGAGCTCCTGTCGATGGCCTCGCGTGAGCCGCCAGATAAGAACCCCAGTCGCGATCGACGCGACGACCACCACGACCGCGAACGCGGCCAGGACGCGTCTCACTCCGGCGCCACCGCCGCGGCATCCACCCGGCCGCCCTCCTGCTCGGCCAGCACCGGACGGTTCCCGCCGAACCCGGGAATCAGCGACTCGCCGAAGTAGCTCACCACCGTCTGGGCCAGCCCGAGAATCAGCACCGCGGTGATGGTCGTGAAGCCCACCCACAGCTGGGTATACATCAGAACGCCCGTGGCGCCACCCGCGACCCAGGCCAACTGCAGCACCGACTCCGAACGTCCGAATGCCGACGCGCGGGACTTCTCGGGAAGGTCGTCCTGTAGCGACGCGTCCAGTGACGCCTTCGCGACCGCGGCCGCCGCGGAGGTGACCAGAGTGGCGAGCGCGGCCACCATCAGCTTGCCCGTCAGCGCGGTGGCCAGCGCGCCGGCCGTGACCGCGATCGTGCAGCGCACCACCAGCAGCGACGGATGGCCGAGCTTCAGCCGGGCGGCAGTGAAGTTGCCCGCAAAATTGCCGATGGCGGCCGCTGCACCGATCACCCCGAGGATGCGCAGCTGCTCCCAGCCGCTGGCGTGGTGCGACTTCGCCACGAATGCGGGGTACAGAAACAGGAAGCCCACCATCACCTTGATCGTGCAGTTGCCCCACAGCGCAGCGATGATGTTGCGGCCCAGCGGTTGTCGTGGCTCACGCGATGTCTTGTGCTGTTCGGGATGGCGGCGTAACTCTCCGCTGCGACCGTGGTAGGTCAGTGTTGCGGGCACCTCGCCTGCCGTCACCTCGACCCACTTCGGGATCCGCATCGACAACGCGGCACCGGCCACCGTGACCGCGACGATGACATACAACGCGCCGGGCAGATGGAACAGGCCGAACAGATACTCTGCGCCGGCCGCGATGGCGCCGCCAACAATCGTTCCGCCCAGTAGACCGAAGGTCATCAGCCGCGAGTTCACTCGCACCAGGTCGATCGTCGGCGGCAGCACACGCGGGGTGACCGCGCTGCGCAGCACGCTAAATGACTTGGACAGCACCATCATTCCCAGCGCGCACGGGTACAGCACCCACGACTGGTAGCTGCCAGTTGCGCCGTCGTAATTGGCGATCAGCAGAACGACCAACACGGTGCGCAAAATGAACGAAGTGGCCAGTGCGACCCGGCGGCCGTGCTGCAACCGGTCCAGCGCCGGGCCGATCAGCGGGGCGACGACGGCAAACGGTGCGATGGTGATCAGCAGGTACAGCGCGACCTTGCCCTTGCTCTCCCCGGACGCAGCGGCAAAAAAGAGCGTGTTGGCCAGTGCGACGGCCATCGCGGCGTCGACGGCGAAGTTCGCGACGACCGGCCACGTCAGCGCGGTCAGGCCGGACTTGTCGGCACCGTCGGCCGTCGCGGCGCGATGCACAAGGCCGTACATCTTCGAGCCCATTTCGCGGCTGCGCAGCGCGGCGGCCTTTGTGACGGTGACCTTCTGGCCCGCACCGGCGCCAACGCGCGGTGGCGGCGGGTCCGATCGGTACTCGCGCTGTGGCCGATCCTCGAGCGGCGGCAGCCAGCGGTTCGCGCTCGGCGTTGAGCGCCGCGGACGGCGGTAGCCGGCCTCGTCACTGGGGTAATTCGCCATACCCGGATGCTCTTCGCCCGGCGGGCGCGGCGGATAGTAGCGAGGGTCACGCCGCGATCCACCGGTCACACTAGAGATTCTCCCCCATCGCGGCGGTAGCGGGCATGCAGGCGACCGGTGTGGCTAGGTGTTCGCTCCGTGAGGCACTATTGGTGGCGATGGACAGCGTGACCGAATCTGCCGAGAACGGCGCCACGGCCCCCCCGGCCGACGCTCCGGCGGACTTGGAGGCGCTGCTGATGGGCGCCGTCGAACTTGCGCGCGCCGCGATCGTCGAGTTCAGCGGCGAGGACACGCTGGGGGAGTACCTGGGCGCAGGCTTCGAGGATCCGACCGCGGCCACCCACCGATTCCTGGCGGTAATGCCCGGTTACCGAGGTTGGCAGTGGGCCGTTGTGGTGGCGGCCTGCCCCGGTGCCACCCACGCCACCATCAGCGAAGTGGTGCTGGTACCGGGGCCGACGGCGTTGCTCGCTCCCACGTTGGTGCCATGGCAGGAGCGGATCAGGCCGGGCGATCTGAGCCCGGGTGACCTGCTTGCGCCCTCGGCCGACGACCCGCGCCTTGTGCCCGGTTACATGGCCAGCGGCGACCCGCAGATCGACGAGGTCGCTGCCGAGGTCGGGCTCGGCCGCCGGCGGGTGCTCGGTGAGTGGGGTCGCACCGACGCCGCGCAGCGTTGGCATGACGGGGACTACGGGCCGGGGTCCGCGATGGCGCGATCCACCCGCCGCGTGTGCCGCGACTGCGGCTTCTACGTTCCGCTCGCCGGATCTCTCGGCTTGTTGTTCGGCGTATGTGCCAACGAGTTCGCCGCCGACGGGCATGTGGTCGAGTCCGAATACGGTTGTGGCGCACACTCGGACACGCCTCAACCGCCGGGCACCGGCTCACCGCTGTTCGATCCGTACGACGACGGTGTCCTCGATCTCGCCGAGCCGCCCGAGCCGTCCAGCTAGCTTTCCGCGACCGCCTTGATGCGGGCCAGCGCACGGTTCATACCGTCGACGAGCTCATGCTCGAATCCGGGCACCCCACCGAAGAACGCGTTCGCTTAACCGGAACGCCACCTTCTTCTCCGGGACGACTTCGGTGACGGTGCTTGTCGTCGGCCACCAGGTGTAATTGCGGCGATTGAGGTTGATGGTCCGCGTGCCCTGGCGCAGCGGGCCGAGGGCTTTCATCATTCGGCATTGCGGGCTCCACTCCGGCATCCGGCTGAGGTCCGAAACCAGTGCCCACACCTTGGCGACCGGGGTGTTGATGTCGATCTGGGCTTGCAACAGCGGCGTCGAATTCAGTTGAGCCCGCTCTGCGCTCCGCGCGATCCGCGGCGCACCGCGCGACGTTGCGACAGAAAGATGGATGTACCAAGCGCGCCGATGCCCAGCCCCGCCACCGTGAACGGTCGCCACTCGTGCAGGCCGGGCACTGTGAAGGTCAACACCGCGGCGATCACCCAACCCGCGGTGATCACCGCGATCACGGGCCAGGGTTCAAGCAGGGCGGCCGGCAGGGCCGGCGGTTCCGGGGTCGGTTCGGCGGACATCGGTATCAACGTAACGGATAACCGCCGTTTTCCCGAGATCTGCTAGGTACCCTTTGCCTTGTGGAGGACTCCTACGCTCGGCTGGCGAGTGATCTGTCGCTCGCGGTGGTACGACTGGCCCGCCAATTGCGCTTTCGGCGTCTGGAATCCCCCGTTTCACTATCGCAGTTGTCGGCGCTGTCGACGCTAGCGAAGGAGGGTGCGATGACGCCCGGCGCGTTAGCCATGCGGGAGCGGGTCCGCCCGCCGTCGATGACGCGGGTCATCGCTTCGCTGGCCGAGCTGGGCTTCGTCGCGCGCAGCGCGCATCCCGGCGACGGTCGTCAGGTGCTGGTGTCGGTCTCACCTGCGGCTACCGAGCTGATCGAGGCCGAGCGCCGCGCCAGCCAGGAGTGGCTCAAGGAACGGCTGGACCGCCTCGATCCCGATGAGCGTAAGACCCTGCTGATGGCGGCCGACTTGATGATGGCCCTGGTCGACGAAAGCGCGTGAGCGCCAACATAATCGACGTCGCCGATCCGACCGACTCCCGGCTGGATGACTTTCGGGATCTCAACAGTGTGGATCGCAGGCCCGATCTGCCCAGCGGCAAGGGGCTGGTGATCGCCGAGGGTGTGCTGGTGGTGCAGCGCATGCTCGCGTCGCGGTGCTCGCCCCGGGCACTGCTGGGCACCGACCGGCGGCTCGGCGAACTCGCTGCAGACCTCGTTGACGTCGACGCGCCGTTCTACCGGGTGGAGGCCGACGTGATGGCCGAGGTCGTCGGATTCCACCTCAACCGCGGGGTGCTGGCGTCCGCACCCCGGCCGCCGGAGCTGTCGGTGGCTCAGGTGCTCGATGGTGCGCGCACGGTGGCCGTGCTCGAGGGCGTCAACGACCACGAGAATCTCGGTTCGATCTTCCGCAACGCCGCCGGCCTCGGTGTCGACGCGGTGCTGTTCGGCAGCGGCTGTGCCGACCCGCTGTACCGGCGGGCGGTCCGGGTGTCGATGGGACATGCGCTTCTCGTGCCCTACGCGTGGGTGACCGCCTGGCCGGGTGACCTCTATTTGCTGCGGGACAACGGTTTTCGGGTGTTGGCCATGACACCGGACCCGGCTGCATCCACGTTGTGTGAGGTGATGTCCGCCGTCGTCGACGAGCGCGTCGCGGTTCTCGTCGGCGCCGAAGGGCCGGGGCTGACCGAGCGCGCCATGCGGGCGAGCGATATGCGGGTGCGCATCGCGATGTCGCGGGGGACCGACTCGCTCAACGTCGCCACCGCCGCCGCGCTGGCGTTCTACGAACGAGCTAGATTGGCGCGGTGACCGACGATTCGACTCCGTGGGCGACGGGTTTGACCGTGGCGGCGTTCGTCGCCGCGGTCACCGCCACCGCCATCGTGGTCCTGAGCCTGGGATTGACCCGAGTGCAACCACTGGTGGCCGTCGGCCTCAACATGGTCGCCGTCGGCGGGCTGGCGCCGACGGTCTGGGGCTGGCGCAAGCGGCCGGTGTGGCGGTGGTTTGTGCTGGGCTCCGGCGTCGGTGTCGCAGGCGCATGGCTCGCCCTGCTGGCGATGGCGGTGGGAGGAGGCCTCAGCCAATGAGCGCTTCGGCCAGCCGAGCGCGCCACACCCGCTCGTCGTCGGCCCCGAGAAGCCTCAACACCACCTGATCCGCACCAGCCGCGAGGTATTCGCCGACGCGTGCCGCGATCGCGTCGACGTCGCCCCAGGCGGTGATGCCATCCAGCAGCCGGTCACTCACGTGGTGCACCCGTGCGTCGGCCCCGATGCCTGCGGAGTCCAACTCGTCGAGGTAGACGTTGAGCGTCTCCACCGGCCGCGCCCCGTGCGCGCCGCCAACGCCGACGATGAAGCGGCCCGGGTGGTCGCGCTGCAGGGATTCGTACGTCGCGACGACGTCCGCGGCGGGCACCGAATCAACGGGGATGATGCCGGTAGCCACCGGAATGCTCGTAGTGGCGCGCACCGCTGCCTCGATCATTGGCAGGTTGCCGGATCGCCATAGCGTCGAGAATCCCAGGCTTTCGACGTGCTGGGCCTCGTCCGCCACAACGGCGGCGTCATCGGTGTATGGGTAGCTGCTGGCCAGGCCGATCGGTCCCAGAGGGATCATGAGGTTGCACGGTAGAACCTCAAC
>DATARY010000191.1:0-14485 GCA_036263935.1 Mycobacterium sp. | reverse complement strand
CTTCGTCGCATTGACGAAGGTCCGGGCACCGCAAATGGGCTGGCGAAAAACGAAGGACGCCGGCCAACGTGCTCTCATCGATCGGGTCAACCAGCCCATCCGGGGGCCCTGCAGTATCGCTGTGCTTTCTCAGAAGGGCGGTGTCGGCAAAACCACCGTCACTGTCGGGCTGGGCGCGACGCTGGTCGCGACACGAGGGGACCGGGTCATCGCGGTGGACGCCAATCCCGATTTCGGGACGCTGGCTCAGCGCGGGCCGGACGAGACAAGCTCGACGGTGCGGGATGTGTTGCTCGATGAGAACATCCTTCGCTACTCCGATATGCGAACGCACACCTCGCAGACGTCGAGCCGATTGGAGATCCTGGCCTCCGAGCGTGACCCGGCAACCTCAGAAGCGTTCTCCGAGGAGCACTATCGGGGCGTTTTGCGTGTGCTGCAGCGCTTCTACGACATCATCCTGACCGACTGCGGCACCGGGCTGGTGCACTCGGCGATGGCGGGCGTGCTGGGCCAGGCCGATTCAGCAGTGGTTGTCGCGTCACTCGCTGTCGATTCCGCGCGAAGCGCGTGGGCGACCTTCCGTTGGCTTGAGCGCCACGGTTATTCCCACCTGATTCCGGGGGCGACGGTGGTCTTTTGTGCCTCCCGCCCGGGGCCGCTTGGACTGGACATCAACGAAATGGCCAGCCAGTTTCTGCCCCGGGTGCGCGGCTTGCATGTCATACCGTTCGACGATCACCTGGCCGAGGGTGCCGAGGTCCATCTCCAGCTGTTGAGCGGGCCGACTCGGCAGGCATTCCTCGAGCTGGCGGCCACCATCGTCGCCGGCATATCCGCCATTGGCGACCCTGCGCCCGGCGATTTGGATCAGCCGGAACCGCGCTGACCGGGGCCACCACCTCCACAAATTCGGGGCCGAGCGGCCGACATGGGAAGATGGGACGCGTGTTGCGTTGGACCACAGCCGGTGAATCCCACGGCCGCGCCCTGGTGGCCGTGGTCGAAGGCATGGTTGCCGGGGTTCACCTCACCACGGACGACATCTCGGGCCAGCTGGCCCGTCGCCGCCTGGGCTACGGCCGCGGCGCGCGGATGAAGTTCGAGCAAGACCAGGTCACGATGCTGGCCGGCGTCCGGCACGGAGTCACCCTCGGTGGCCCGATCGCCATCGAGGTCGGCAACACCGAATGGCCCAAGTGGGAAACCGTGATGGCCCCCGATCCCGTGGACCCCGCCGAGCTCGACGTCGCCCGCAACGCCCCGCTGACCCGCCCCCGGCCCGGCCATGCCGACTACGCGGGCATGCTCAAGTACGGCTTCGACGACGCCCGCCCGGTGCTGGAACGCGCCAGCGCCCGCGAAACCGCCGCCCGCGTCGCCGCGGGAACCATCGCAAGGGCGTTCCTTCGGGAGGCGCTCGGCGTCGAGGTGGTCTCGCACGTCATCTCGATCGGCGCGTCGAAGCCCTACGACGGACCGCCGCCGCAGGCCGCCGATCTGGCCGCCATCGACGCCAGCCCGGTGCGTGCGTACGACAAGGACGCCGAAGAAGCCATGATCGCCGAGATCGAGGACGCCAAGAAGGACGGGGACACGCTCGGCGGCATCGTCGAGGTCGTCGCGCACGCGCTGCCCGTGGGGCTTGGCTCGTTCACAAGCGGCGACAATCGGCTCGACAGCCAGCTGGCAGGGGCGGTAATGGGCATCCAGGCGATCAAGGGTGTGGAGATCGGCGACGGCTTCGAAACCGCTCGCCGCCGCGGCAGCGTGGCGCACGACGAGATGTATCCGGGCCCCGATGGGGTGATGCGCTCGACGAACCGCGCCGGCGGGCTGGAAGGCGGCATGACCAACGGCCAACCGCTGCGGGTGCGGGCCGCGATGAAGCCGATCTCCACCGTGCCGCGTGCGCTCGCGACCGTCGACATGACCACAGGGGACGAGGCCGTCGCGATCCACCAGCGCTCCGACGTGTGCGCGGTGCCCGCCGCGGGCGTCGTCGTCGAGACCATGGTCGCGCTGGTGCTGGCGCGGGCCGCGCTGGAGAAGTTCGGCGGCGACTCGCTGACGGAGACGCGGGCCAACATCGACACCTACCTGGGCGCCGTGCTTGCGCGAGAGCCGTCCATCGCGCGGGCATCGGGCTGATGGCGCCCAAGGCGGTACTGGTCGGGCTACCCGGATCGGGTAAGTCGACGATCGGCCGGCGCCTGGCGAAGGCACTCAAGCTCACCCTGCTGGACACCGACGCCGCTATCGAGGAAACCACCGGCCGCACCGTCGCCGATATCTTCGCCACCGATGGCGAGAAGGAATTCCGCCGCATCGAGGAGGACGTCATCCGCTCCGCGCTGCAAACCCACGACGGCGTGCTGTCCCTCGGCGGCGGCGCGGTCACCACACCGGGTGTGCGTGACGCATTGTCCGGTCACACTGTCGTGTATCTCGAGATCAGCGCCGCCGAAGGCGTGCGCCGCACCGGCGGCAGCACGGTGCGGCCGCTGCTCGCCGGTCCAGACCGCAGCGAGAAGTTCAGAAAGCTGATGTCCGAACGTGTCCCGCTCTACCGGCGGATCGCGACAATCCGGGTCAACACCAACCGGCGCAACCCCGGCGCAGTGGTGCGCTACATCGTGGAGCGTCTCGAGAACCCAGGCGCGCCAAGGCCGCAGCGACGACGCCGCCGTCCGTCGTGCCGCCGGGCCCCGTCCAAACTCACCGCGGCGCCGAGCACCGAGGCGCCACCCACCCCGGCCACGCTGGCGGCGCGCAGGGCGGGACGTGCCCATGAGTGAGCCGGTCACCGTCGACGTACACGTGGACCCGCCATATCCGGTGGTCATCGGCACGGGGCTGCTGGGTGAACTCGAGCGCATCCTCGACGGCCGGAACAAGGTCGCCATCCTGCATCAGCCGGCGCTATCACAGACCGCCGAAGCGATCCGGAACAGTCTGTCGAACAAGGGCATCGACGCACACCGCATCGAAATCCCCGATGCGGAGGCCGGCAAGGATCTGCCGGTCGTCGGCTTCATCTGGGAAGTGTTGGGCCGCATCGGCGTTGGCCGTAAGGACGCCGTGGTCAGCCTCGGCGGGGGAGCGGCCACCGACGTCGCGGGCTTCGCCGCAGCCACCTGGCTGCGCGGCGTGGACATCGTCCATGTGCCCACCACGCTGCTGGGCATGGTGGACGCCGCGGTTGGCGGCAAGACGGGCATCAACACCGACGCCGGTAAGAACCTGGTCGGCGCATTCCATCAGCCGGCAGCGGTCCTGATAGACCTGGCGACGCTGGAAACGTTGCCGCACAACGAGATCGTGGCCGGGATGGCCGAGATCGTGAAGGCCGGGTTCATCGCCGACCCAGTCATCCTGGACCTGATCGAGGCGGACCCGCAGGCCGCACTCGATCCGAAGGGGACGGTGCTGCCCGAGCTGATTCGGCGCGCGGTCGCGGTCAAGGCTGAGGTTGTTGCCGCCGATGAGAAGGAATCGCAGCTGCGCGAGATCCTGAACTACGGCCACACCCTCGCGCACGCGATCGAGCGCAGGGAGCGCTACCAGTGGCGTCACGGCGCCGCCGTTTCGATCGGCTTGGTTTTCGCGGCCGAATTGGGCCGGCTGGCAGGGCGTCTCGACGACGAGACCGCCGACCGGCACCGCTCGATCCTCACCTCGCTGGGGCTGCCCGTCAGCTATGACGCCGACGCCCTGCCGCAGCTGCTGGAATACATGACCGGCGACAAGAAGACCCGTGCGGGCGTGCTGCGCTTCGTTGTGCTCGACGGGCTGGGCAAGCCGGGACGCCTGGAGGGCCCCGATCCGTCGCTGCTGGCGGCGGCCTATGCGGAGGTGGGGCAGATATGACGACCGTGCAGGTGATCAACGGACCGAATCTCGGTCGGCTGGGTCGCCGCGAGCCCCACGTCTACGGCAGCACCACCTACGACGACCTCGTTGCGCTGGTCGAACGCGAGGCGACCGAGCTTGGGCTGAAAGCCGTTGTGCGGCAGACAGACAGCGAAGCCGAACTGCTGAGCTGGATCCACGCGGCGGCCGACTCGGGTGAGCCGGTGGTGCTCAATGCCGGTGCGCTCACCCACACGTCGATCGCGCTGCGCGACGCATGCGCCGAATTGAGCGCGCCGCTGATCGAGGTGCACATCTCGAATGTGCACAACCGCGAGGAGTTTCGGCACCACTCCTACATCAGCGCGGTGGCGACGGGCGTGATCGTCGGCCTGGGCGTGCAGGGCTATGTGCTGGCGCTGCGGTATCTGGCCGGTCTGGGCTAGGACTGCTCCTCGCGACGCACCTTGGAGGTTTCGCCCTCGGAGACGTCGTCCGCGCGCACGGCGGCGAATACATCGGTGTCGGCCCGGTCCTCATCGGTCGCAGAGCTGCCGTGGTGCGCCGCCGCGGGGCCCTTGCGGTCGACGAGCCAGTGGCCGAGGGCGGTACCCGCGATCGCGCACAGGAACACCAGCAGCGCGGTGAACGCCGCGAACGTGGTGATCTCGTTGAGGAGCCCCTCGACGTAGAGGCTCGTGTAGAACAGCGAGATGAACCAGGCCACCGCGCCGCTGACGACTCCGGCGAACAGGCCGGCCAGCAGCCACCTCATCGCCAGATCTTCACGCCGGTCGGGGTCGGGGTTGGCGCGGGCGTCGGACTGCCCGTCGATGACGCCCCAGATGAACACCGCGATCGCGTACAGAACGATCAGCACGATGCTGATCAGTCCCGCCTTGGTCTCCCACGCGTTGATCATCGCGCCCTGCAACAACCGGAGGATCACCATCCCGGCCGCGAACACCAGTCCGCGCAGTAGCCACTTACCCATGGGGCCACACCTTAGCGAGTAGGTTCATGAACTGTGACTATTTCACAGCGCCGGGACCGGCTGCGTCAGCGGCTTGTTGACGCCCAACTGGACGCCATTCTGGTATCCGACCTGGTCAACGTGCGTTATCTGTCCGGCTTCACCGGATCCAACGCGGCGCTGCTGATCCGTGCTGAGGACACCACGCCGGTGCTGGCCACCGATGGGCGGTATCGCACCCAGGCCGCGCGGCAGGCCCCGGACGCCGAGATCGTCATCGAGCGCGCATGCGGGCCGCACCTGGCCGAGCGGGCCGCCGCAGACGGCTTGCGCCGGGTGGGTTTCGAAAGCCACGTCGTGACCGTGGACGGATTCGCCGCCCTGACCAAGGCCGCCGGCGAGCGCACCGAGTTCGTGCGGGCGGCCGGAACGGTGGAGGCGCTTCGTGAGGTCAAGGACGCCGGCGAGATCGCGGTGCTGCGGCTGGCCTGCGAGGCCGCCGACGCGGCGCTGACCGACCTCGTCGAACGCGGCGGGCTGCGGCCCGGTCGGACGGAGAAGGAGGTCGGTCGCGAGCTGGACTCGCTGATGCTCGATCACGGCGCCGACGGCATCTCGTTCGAAACGATCGTCGCCACCGGTGCGAACTCCGCGATCCCACACCACCGGCCCACCGACGCGTTGCTGGCGGCAGGCGATTTCGTCAAGATCGACTTCGGCGCCCTTGTGTGCGGCTACCACTCAGACATGACCCGTACCTTTGTGCTGTCGTCCGCGGCGCAGTGGCAGCTGGACATCTATGAACTCGTGGCCACGGCGCAGAGCGCAGGCCGCGCAGCGCTCGCGCCCGGGGTCCCGCTGAAGGACGTCGACGCCGCCTCGCGGCAGGTCATCGCCGGGGCCGGCTACGCCGACAACTTCGGCCACGGGCTCGGCCACGGCGTCGGGCTGCAGATCCATGAAGCGCCGGGAATCAACGCCGCGGCCGCCGGTACACTGCGTGCTGGCTCGACGGTCACCGTGGAGCCAGGTGTCTACCTGCCCGATCGCGGCGGTGTCCGCATCGAGGACACCCTTGTCGTGGGCGAGAAAACGCCCGAACTACTTACCCGGTTCCCCAAGGAACTGAGCATCGTCTGAAAAAGTCGTCTGAAAAAGGCTTAGGAGAACAACCGACCGTGGCAACGACCGCCGACTTCAAGAATGGGCTCGTCCTGCAGATCGACGGCCAGCTATGGCAGATCGTCGAGTTTCAGCACGTCAAGCCCGGCAAGGGACCGGCATTCGTGCGGACCAAGCTCAAGAACGTGCTGTCCGGCAAGGTCGTCGACAGGACCTACAACGCCGGGGTGAAGGTGGAGACCGCGACCGTGGACCGGCGTGATACCACCTATCTCTACCGCGACGGCGCCGACTTCGTGTTCATGGACGCCGAGGATTACGAGCAGCACCACCTGCCGGATACGTTGGTCGGCGACACCGCCGACTACCTCCTCGAGGGCATGCCGGTGCAGGTGGCGTTCCACGACGGGGCGCCGCTGTATCTCGAGCTGCCGGTGACCGTCGAGCTCGAGGTCACCCACACCGAGCCGGGCCTGCAGGGCGACCGGTCCAGCGCGGGCACCAAGCCGGCCACCCTGGAGACCGGTGCGACGATCAACGTGCCTCTGTTCATCAACACCGGCGACAAGCTGAAGGTCGATTCGCGCGACGGTAGCTACTTAGGCCGTGTGAATGCCTGAGCGGCATGAGGGCCGGGTGTAATGCCTGACCGTCGTGGTGACCGGGGCCGCCATCAGGCCCGTAAACGCGCCGTCGACTTGCTGTTTGAGGCCGAGGCGCGGGGGATCACCCCGGCCGAGGTAGCCGAGGCGCGGAATGCGTTGGCGGAGAAGCAGTCCGACGTGTCGCCGCTCAACCCCTACACCGTCACCGTGGCGCGCGGGGTGACCGAGCACGCCGCGCACATCGACGACCTCATCTCCGCACACCTGCAGGGCTGGACTCTGGACAGGCTGCCCGCGGTGGACCGGGCGGTGCTTCGGGTGGCGGTGTGGGAGCTGCTGCACGCCGACGACGTTCCCGAACCCGTCGCCGTCGACGAGGCCGTCGAACTGGCCAAGCAGCTGTCCACCGACGACTCACCGGGTTTCGTGAACGGCGTACTGGGCCAGATAATGTTGGTGACGCCACAGATCAGGGCGGCGGCCGCCGCCATCCGGGGGCCGTCGGACGGGACCTAAATAGCCAATTTCGCTCACCGCGATTGTTAAATCTCGGCGTGGTCGAGGTGGCGCAATGCCCGCGGGATCCAGGCTTTTCACCTGGTTGGCTGCCGGGCCCAGGCGGCGCAATCAGTTAACTTGCCCCGGCGAAAGTTCCGGCGCGGTGCGGACGGCGTCCAGCACACTTACCGTGGCGGCATGTCGCTGCCCGAACCCACGCCGATCCGGCGGCCCCGTGCGGATCGGGCCCGGCAGGTCGCCGACGTGCTGCGGCACCAGATTCACGCGGGCGCGTACGACGACGGCCTGCCCGCCGAGCACGCACTGGCCGCCGAGTTCTTCGTCTCCCGCAACACCATTCGCGAAGCGCTGGCCGTGCTCAAGCACGACGGGTTGATCGACCGCGGCCCCAGGGTCGGCACCCACGTCGCGTTTCGCAAGTACGACCACGGCCTGGACGCCCTTGTCGGTCTGAAGGAGACGTTCAAGGAGTACGGCGAGGTTCGCAACGAGGTCAGGGCGATCTTGAATCTCGCCGCGCCACCCGCGGTCGCGCGCCGGCTGCGACTGCAGGCGGGAGACCCGGTCGTCTTCATCGAGCGGCTGCGCTATCTCGGTGATCTCCCGCTGTCCCTCGACCTGACGTATCTGGCGCCCGACATCGGTGCGGAGGTGATGCGGCACCCGCTGGAGACCAACGACGTGTTCGCGCTGATCGAACAGGTCAGCGGGCAGCGCCTCGGGTCAGCGACCCTTGCGCTGGAGGCGGTTTCGGCCGACCCGCATTCGGCGGCGACGCTGCAGGTGCCAGACGGTGCGGCGTTGCTCATGCTGGAGCGCCTGACCAGTCTCGACGACGGCAGACCAGTCGACCTGGAATACATCCGGATGCGTGGTGACCGAATCACCATGCGCGGCAGCCTGGTTAGGAGCGAGGTATGACGCTGATCAATCAACGTGCCGATGTGCCAGTGACGATCGACGAGTCTCTGTGTATCGAAGGCTGCACGCTGTGCGTCGACATCTGTCCGCTCGACTCGCTGGCGATCAACCCGGACAACGGCAAGGCCTACATGCATGTCGATGAGTGTTGGTATTGCGGGCCATGCGCCGCCCGCTGTCCCACGGGAGCCGTCACTGTCAACATGCCCTACTTGATCCGCTGAGGAACCGTGAAGAAATCAGTAGTCCGGCTTGCCACGCTGGCCGCCGCCATCATCGCCGCCGCATCCGGCTGCTCGCTCGACTCCGGTTCCAACTCGTCCGGCAGCGTCGTCAACGTCGTGATCGGCTACCAGTCCAAGACAATCAACACCGTTACGGCGGGCACGCTGCTGCGCGCCCAGGGGTACTTCGAACGGCGGCTCGCCGACATCACGACGCGCACCGGCACCAAGTACAACGTGGTGTGGCAGGACTACGACACCGGCGCACCCATCACGGCCCAGATGGTCGCCGAGAAGATCGACATCGGCTCGATGGGTGACTATCCGATGCTGATCAACGGATCCAAAACTCAAGCCAACGACCGCGCCCGCACCGAGATCGTGTCCGTCACGGGGTACAACCCCAAGGGTGCGCTGAACATGGTGGTGGTGGCACCGAACTCACCGGCGCAGGCGCTGACCGACCTGACCGGGCAGAAGGTATCCGCCAGCGTCGGTTCGGCCGGCCACGGAACCCTGGTCCGTGCGCTGTCGAACGCGGGAATCGACCCGAAGACCGGTGTCGAGGTACTCAACCAGCAGCCGCAGGTCGGTGCCTCAGCGCTGGAATCCAATCAGGTGCAAGGGCTTTCGCAGTTCGTGGCGTGGCCGGGCCTGCTGGTGTTCCAGGGCAAGGCCAAACTGCTCTACGACGGTGCGGAGCTACACTATCCGACGCTGCACGGCGTGGTGGTCCGGCGGGCATACGCGGCCGAACACCCAGAGGTTCTCGACGCGTTCCTGCAGGCCCAGCTCGACGCCACGGATTTCCTCAACCAGAAGCCGCTCGAGGCAGCCAACATCGTCGCGCAATCGGCAGGACTTGCACCGGAGGTGGTCTACCTCTACAACGGGCCCGGCGGTACATCGTTCGACACGACCCTGAAGTCATCGCTTGTCGACGCACTGAAAGGTGATGTGCCGTACCTGAAATCGATCGGCGACTTTGCCGATCTCGACGTGCCGGGATTCGTTCAGGACGCGCCGCTACAGGCCGCGTTCTCCGCCCGCGGACAGGATTACCGCAAGGCGGCGGCCGCCACCGGAAACCCGTCTGTCCTCACTGGCACCGACCCGGTGTGCAACACCGCGGTGAACGACCCGGCGCGGGCCAGCGAGCTGTGGCTCGACGGCGCGGACACCACCCAACCGGCGGCCACCCCGACCTGCCTGCTCAAGGCGATCCGCGATGCGAACGCCCGGGGCGCCAAGGTGCGGGCCGCTTATGTGCCCGATACCGAGCTGGGCACGCGATGGTTTGCCGGCAAGGCGGCCTGGGTCCGTGACGGTCAGAACTATCTGCCGTTCGATACCCCGGCGGGTGCCAAGCGGTACGTCGCGGCCCACCCCGGAAGTGCGACGGTGGACTACCAGCAGGCGTTGGCGGGTGCGGTATGACCGCTCTCGACCCGGCCGTCGTTACGGTTCTCGAGTCGCCGGTGGCGGCCGAGCGGGTGATCCGACGGCCCGGCCCCGCATCCGCGTGGCGCCGACGGCTGGTGCGACTGGCGTCGGTGATCGTTGTGGTCGGGCTGTGGCAGCTGTTGACCGTCAACGACGTTCGGCTGTGGCTGCGGTTCGACACGCTGCCCACAGTGACCGAAATCGCGTCGGCGCTCGTCAATCGCCTTGGCACCCAGGAGTATTGGCTGGATCTCACGCAGTCCCTCATCCGGATCCTGACCGGCTTCGCCCTGGCAGCGGTTGTCGGCGTGGTCACCGGCATCATGCTGGCCCGCTCGGCGGTGTTCTCCGACGTGTTCGGTCCGCTGACCGAGCTGGCGCGGCCGGTACCCGCGATCGCGATTGTCCCCGTCGCCATCCTCCTGTTTCCCACCGACGAGGCGGGCATCGTGTTCATCACGTTCCTGGCCGCGTACTTCCCGATCATGGTCTCCGCCCGGCATGCGGTACGCGCCCTTCCGACGATCTGGGAAGACTCCGTGCGGACGCTCGGCGGCGGCCGTTGGGATGTGCTGCGTCGCGTCGTGTTGCCCGGCATCCTGCCCGGCCTGTTCGGTGGCCTGTCCGTCGGCATGGGTGTCGCCTGGATCTGCGTGATCTCCGCGGAGATGATCTCCGGCCGGCTGGGTGTCGGCTACCGCACGTGGCAGGCATACACGGTGCTGAATTACCCCGACGTGTTCGTCGGCATCATCACGATCGGTGTGCTCGGATTCGGCACTGCCGCAGGGGTGGAGCTGATCGGCCGGCGCGCCACCCGGTGGCTGCCCCGCGGCGAGGAGAACCCACGATGACCACCGCGACGGCACTCGGCATGCGGCTCGAGCTCGACGACGTCCGGCTGTCGTACACCGGCGCACCGGTCGTCAACGGGCTCAGTCTCACCGTCGAACCGGGCGAGATCCTCGTCCTCACCGGCCCGTCGGGATGCGGCAAGTCCACGGTGCTGCGGGCCCTGGCCGGCCTACTGTCACCCGACTCCGGTCGAGTGCTTGCCGACGACGTGGAAATCACCGCGACCTCGCGCGACCGCGGGATGGTGTTCCAGGACAGCGCGTTGCTGCCGTGGCGCACCGTGCGATCCAACATCGAACTGGCGCTGCGGCTGCGTGGTGAATCCCGCGCTGGCAGACGTGACCGGGCTGCGCGATGGATCGACGAGGTCGGGCTGACCGGCTTCGCCGACTACCTGCCCAAGAGCTTGTCCGGTGGCATGCGCCAGCGGGTGCAACTGGCCCGGGGATTGGCCGGCGCACCGCGAGCGGTGATGATGGATGAGCCGTTCGCCGCCCTGGACACCCCGACCCGGGCCGCGATGCAGCGGCTGTTGATCGAGACATGGCGCGCCCACCCGACGACCATCGTCTTCGTCACCCACGACGTAGACGAGGCGCTGCTCCTCGGTGACCGCGTCGCGGTGCTGGGCCGTGTCGGCCAGCCGTTGCGGACGCTCATCGAGATCCCGCAGCCGCGCGCCGCAGCTGTCAGCCGCCAAGCCCTTCGCGCGGAAATCATCGCCGCGCTTGACCATTCATGATGCGGGTACCCAAGGTCGCCGACGCTGTCCGATTGGACTGCGACGTGCTGGTGATCGGTGGCGGCACGGCGGGCACAATGGCGGCACTGACGGCGGCGGAGCGCGGTGCTCAGGTGCTGCTGTTGGAGAAGGCGCATGTGCGGCACTCAGGGGCGCTGGCGATGGGGATGGACGGGGTGAACAACGCGGTCATCCCCGGTAAGGCCACACCCGAGGATTACGTCGCGGAGATCACCCGGGCCAACGATGGGATTGTCAATCAGCGCACCATCTATCAAACCGCGACGCGCGGGTTCGCGATGGTGCAGCGGCTGGAGCGCTACGGCGTGAAGTTCGAGAAGGACGAGCACGGCGAATACGCAGTGCGGCGGGTGCACCGGTCCGGCTCCTACGTGCTGCCGATGCCGGAGGGCAAGGACGTGAAGAAGGCGCTGTACCGCGTGCTGCGGCAGCGTTCGATGCGCGAGAAGATCCGCATCGAGAACCGGCTGATGCCGGTACGCGTCGTGACCGATCAAGGCCGAGCGGTCGGCGCCGCCGCATTCAATTCCCGCACAGGAGAATTCGTCGCAGTCGCGGCCAAGGCGGTGATTCTGGCCACCGGGGCATGTGGACGGCTCGGCCTGCCCGCGTCCGGTTATCTGTACGGCACCTACGAGAACCCGACCAACGCCGGCGATGGCTTTTCGATGGCCTACCACGCGGGCGCGGAGCTGTCCGGAATCGAATGCTTCCAGGTCAACCCGCTGATCAAGGACTACAACGGGCCGGCGTGCGCATACGTGGCCAATCCGTTCGGTGGGTACCAGGTCAACGCGCTGGGCGAGCGGTTCGTCGACTCCGACTACTGGTCGGGCCAGATGATGGCCGAGGTGAAGCGGGAGATCGAATCGGCGCGTGGACCAATCTATTTGAAGGTGTCGCATCTTCCGGACGAGACGCTGACGGCGCTGGAGAACATCTTGCATTCCACCGAACGTCCCACCCGGGGGACGTTCCACGCCAACCGTGGCCACGACTACCGCACCCACGATGTGGAGATGCATATCTCCGAGATCGGCCTGTGCAGTGGTCACTCCGCATCAGGGGTTTGGGTCGACGAGCACGCGCGCACCACCGTCCCGGGTCTGTATGCCGCGGGTGATCTGGCCTGCGTGCCGCACAACTACATGATCGGCGCGTTCGTCTACGGCGACCTCGCCGGCGAGCACGCTGCATCGACGATCACCGATGTGGCAGCGCCGCCGCGGCTTCCGGACGACCAGCTGCGCGAGGCGCACGAGCTCGTCTACCGCCCCCTGACCCGACCGGACGGGCCGCCCCAACAGCAGGTGGAGTACAAATTGCGCAGGTTCGTCAACGACTATGTGGCACCGCCGAAGACGGCGACGAAACTGTCGATCGCGGTGCAGACATTCGATCGGATGCGGGCCGAGATCGCCGAAATGGGTGCGACGACACCGCACGAGCTGATGCGCGCGGTCGAGGTGTCGTTCATTCGCGATTGCGCCGAAATGGCCGCGCGCTCGTCGCTGACCCGCACCGAGTCGAGGTGGGGGCTCTACCACGACCGGGCCGATCTGCCCGGCCGCGACGACGAGCAGTGGCGCTACCACCTGAATCTGCGCAGGGGCGCCGACGGATCGATGGAGTTCCTGAAACGGCCCGTCGCACCGTATTTCGTCCCCGTGGCCGACCTCGAACATCTGCCGTCCGATCACCCGGTTGAGCTGGTGGACCAGCCTCGGCTCACCGATGGCACGGCGCCGGCCGCGGCGGAGTCCCGGCTGCCTCCGACGAATGCCTCGCAGCCGCCGTCGCCGCGGATCGCTCAGGTGCTGGGGCTGGAATCGCCCACTGCCGACGAGTTGGCCGCGTTTCTGACCGATCCGGATGCCGGGGTGCGGCGCACGGCGGTGTCGACACTGGTCGAACATCTGCCCGACGGGTACGTCGCCGCGCTGTTGGCCGCGTTGCGTGATGGCGACGGTGAGGTGCGCCGGGTCGCGGCGGACTGCGTGCGGGAACTGGTCGAGGTGCTTCCCGAGCCGAATGATATTGCGGGACAATTATCGTCGCCCGATCCAGTTGTTCGCGCGGTTGCGGTGCATCTGCTCAGTGCGCGTCGCGTTGGCGACCCGGGTGCGTATCTGCGGGCGTTGACCGACGCGGACCACCGGGTACGCATCGAGGCGGTGCACGCGCTGGTGTCGGTGGACGATGCCGGGGGTGTCGCGGTGGCGGCCGGCGATGACAACCGGGAAGTGCGCATCGCGGCCGCCAATGGGTTGGCGACGCTGCGGGCCGGGGTCGACACGGTACGCCGCCTGGTCGGTGACGGTGATCCGTTGGTGCGCGCGGCGGCTCTGGCTGCACTCGGCGCGATCGGATGTGGCGACAACGATCTGGCGGACGTGCAACGCGCGTTGACCGAATCAGCGTGGCAGGTGCGTCAGGGCGCGGCACGCGCGTTGGCCGGTGCGGCGCCGACAGTGGCGGTGCCCACGTTGTCGAAGGTGCTCGCCGATCAACATCTCGACGTCCGCAAGGCCGCCGTGCTGAGCTTGACGAGGTGGGCATCCTCGGAGCCGGCGGCCCGCGAAGCCCTCGGCGTTGCGTTGGAGGATGGCGACGCGGACGTGCGTGCCTACGCCCGGCGGGCGTTGGCGACCGCCAGCTGATTCAGCTCAGCTGGTTGACGATCGCTGCGCTGTCGAGCCAGACATTTTCGCGGCTGATCAGTCCGACGACGCTGCGCTCGCACGGGCCGTAGCCCGAGCAGCCGTATACCAGGGCGGCCGCATCCAGCGTCGGCGTGATTAATGCCGCCGTGCGGTAGCGACCAGTAGGGGCCAGTAGGGTCGGTGGCGCTTTCAACACGCGACTGCCGGGCACTGACTCCGAGCGAAGACGCGCCTCTACTTCAACTCGTACCCCAATCCAGGGCGGCACCCGCTAATCGGTGGCTTGCTGCGGATAGAAGATCGGCTGGTTGGGATCGCGGTGCCAATCGTATTCGGCCGACATCGCCGCGATTTCGGCGACCGCGCGGCCGGCTAGCCGCGATACCAGGTAGAAGCCGAGATCGGTGCCGGACGAGACGCCGGCGGAGGAGACGTATTTGCCGGCATCGACCCATCGCGCGACGTTGTCCCACAGCACCCGCGGGCCGTGCTGGGCCACCCACGCGAATGCGTCATGGTTGGTCGCGGCGGGCAACCCGTCCAGG
>DATARY010000181.1:0-9753 GCA_036263935.1 Mycobacterium sp. | reverse complement strand
TCAGTTCCGCGTCACCGGTGTGTTCGTCGTCGGGCCGAACCGGCGCTTCGCGCACCTCCTCGACGACTGCCGTGTGCCCGGCACCGGACAGCCAGATCTGGTGGTCGGTGGCGGCGACGAGGTAGTCGGTGCGCAGCCCGTCCAGTGTGACCGCCAGCCGGTCGCCGTCGAGAGATGCTGCGAGCGGCCGTGATTCGCCGCCTTCGACGACGCCGTTGGCAGCGGCAGGGGTCCCGGTCAAGTAGACGTGATCAGTGCGCTCGCCGGCGTGCAGCCGCACTACGGTCGGAGCTGTCTCGCCCATCCGCCAGCCGGACGGCACCGCCCACAGGTCGCCGTGCGGGGCGGGCCAGCTGCGCAGCCACTTGTACGCAGCGGCAGCGATCAGCTCGTCGTCGCTGGGCACCGCTGGTACGAACTCGGGGGTCCGCCGGTCAAGCAGACCGGTGTCGAGGCGGCCTGCGGCGACGTCTGGGTCGGCCAGTAGGAACCGGAGGAATTCCACGTTGGTGGTGACGCCCAGGACGGCCGTATCGGCCAGTGCCCGGTCCAGCGTACGCAACGCACTGGGCCTATCGGCGGCATGCGCGATGACCTTGGCCAGCATCGGGTCATACTCACCGCCGACCACGGTGCCGCGCGCGAGCCCGGAATCGACCCGGACACCGGGGCCCGCGGGCTCGGCCAGGTCGAGCACCTCGCCTCCGGTGGGCAGGAAGCCGCGGCCGGGATCCTCGGCGTAGACGCGGGCTTCAATGGCGTGCCCGTGCATCACCATGTCGTCCTGGGCGATCGGCAGCTTCTCCCCCGCCGCGACGCGCACTTGAAGTTCGACAAGGTCGACGCCGGTGACCATTTCGGTCACCGGATGCTCGACCTGCAATCGGGTGTTCATCTCCATAAAGAAGAATTCGTCGGGCCGGTCGGCGGAAACGATGAACTCGACGGTGCCGGCCCCGGTGTAGTCGACGCTGCGGGCGGTATCGCAGGCCGCCGCGCCGATTCGTCCCCGCGTCGCCTCATCGAGAAGCGGCGACGGCGCCTCCTCGATCACCTTCTGGTGGCGGCGCTGAAGGCTGCATTCGCGCTCACCGAAGTGCACGACGTTGCCGTAACCGTCGGCCATCACCTGCACCTCGATGTGGCGGGGATTCAACACGAATCGCTCGAGGAACAGCGTGTCGTCACCGAAGGCGGATGCGGCCTCCCGCCGCGCGCTGGCCAGCGCCGCAGGCAGTTTCGACGGTTCGTGAACGACCCGCATGCCCTTGCCGCCGCCGCCCGCCGACGGCTTGACCAAAACCGGATACCCGACTTCGTCCGCTCCGGCGATCAGATCGGCGTCGGTGAGCCCCGGCCGCGAGACACCAGGAACGATGGGCACTCCGAACGCCGACACCGCGGCCTTGGCCGCGATCTTGTCGCCCATCGTCTGGATCGCAGCGACCGGCGGACCGATGAACGCGATGCCCGCGGATTGCAGCGCCGCGGCGAATCGCGCGTTCTCCGAAAGGAATCCGTATCCCGGGTGCACGGCTCGCGCGCCGGTGCGCGTCGCCGCCGCCACCACGGCGTCGATGTTGAGGTAGCTGTCGCGCGCGGGCCCGGGTCCGATACCGACCGCAACGTCGGCCGCGGCGACGTGGCGCGCTCCGGCGTCGGCGTCGCTGAACACGGCGACGGACCGGATCCCCATCGCGCGCAGAGTGCGGATGACCCGCACCGCGATCTCGCCGCGGTTGGCAACCAGGACTGTGTCGAAGGCCGTCACGTCATCACATCCGGAATACGCCGTAGGAAACCGACTCGAGCGGCGCCTGCCCAACGATCGAAAGCGCCAGCCCCAGAACGGTTCTGGTGTCTGCCGGGTCGATCACGCCGTCATCCCATAGCCGGGCCGTGGAGTAGTAGGGGCTGCCCTGATGCTCGTACTGCGCGCGGATGGGCGCCTTGAACTCCTCTTCCTCCTGGACGGTCATCTCGCCGCGCACCGTGGCCAGCACCGAGGCCGCCTGCTCACCACCCATGACCGAGATCCGCGCATTGGGCCACATCCACAGGAAGCGCGGCGAATACGCGCGTCCGCACATCGAATAGTTACCCGCACCGTACGAGCCACCGATGACGACGGTTAGCTTGGGCACCCGGGCGCACGCCACCGCGGTCACCATCTTGGCGCCGTGCTTGGCGATGCCACCGGCCTCGTAGTCGCGGCCGACCATGAAGCCGGAGATGTTCTGCAGGAACAGCAACGGCGTGCGGCGCTTGTCGCACAGTTCGATGAAATGCGCTCCCTTGAGGGCGGATTCGCTGAACAGGACGCCGTTGTTGGCGACGATACCGATCGGGTGGCCGTGAATGCGGGCAAAGCCGGTGACGAGCGTGTTGCCGTACTCGGCCTTGAACTCGGCGAACTCGCCGCCGTCGACGATGCGGGTGATCACCTCGTGCACGTCATAGGGCACCCGCGGGTCGATGGGGACCACGTCGTAGAGCTCGGCCTGGTCGGCCACCGCGTCAACCGTCGGCTCAACCTCCCACGGCAGCGGCGATCGCGGTCCCAGCGTGGCCACGATGCGGCGGACGATACGAAGCGCGTCGCGATCGTCATGGGCCAAATGGTCTGTTACGCCGGAGATCCTGGAGTGCAGGTCGCAGCCACCGAGGGCCTCGGCGGTCACCAATTCGCCGGTCGCGGCCTTCACCAACGGTGGGCCGCCAAGGAAAATGGTGCCCTGGTTGCGCACGATGACGGCCTCGTCGCTCATCGCGGGAACGTAGGCCCCACCCGCGGTGCACGAGCCGAGCACGGCCGCGATCTGAGGGATGCCCTCGGCGCTGAGGTTGGCCTGGTTGTAGAAGATGCGGCCGAAGTGTTCGCGGTCCGGGAACACCTCGTCCTGGCGGGGCAGGAAGGCTCCGCCCGAGTCCACCAAATAGATGCACGGCAACCGGTTCTGCCCGGCGACCTCCTGGGCGCGCAGATGCTTCTTGACGGTGATTGGGTAGTACGTGCCGCCCTTTACGGTGGCGTCATTGGCCACGATCATGCACTCGCGACCGGAGACGCGGCCGATTCCGGCGATCATTCCCGCGCCCGGGCATTCGTCGTCGTACATGCCGTCGGCGGCCAATGGTGTTAACTCGAGGAAGGGGCTGCCGGGGTCGAGTAGACCGTCCACGCGATCGCGAGGGAGCAGCTTGCCGCGGCTCACATGCCGTTCGCGGGCGCGCTCCGGACCGCCCAGTGCCGCCGCGGCCAGCTTGGCGCGCAGTTGATCGACCAGCATGAGATGTTCGTCGCGGTGCGATGCGCGCGGTGTCATCGGTCAAACCGTTCAGTTGAGTTAATGACGACTAACATGTGATATGTTAGTCACGATTAACCGAAATGTCCACCAGCAGGTTGGAGACGCTCATGGCCCCGTTGTCGGTGTCGACACCCGCCGTCACGCGCCGCGGCAGGGCGAAGTCCGATCGCCGCAGCCAGCTGATCGCCGCGGCCGAACGGCTGGTCGCAGAACGCGGATATTTGGCGGTGCGGCTGGAGGACATCGGTGCCGCGGCAGGCGTCAGCGGACCAGCGATCTACCGGCACTTCCCGAACAAGGAAGCCCTTCTCGTCGAGCTGCTGGTCGGCATCAGCACCCGGCTGCTGGCGGGTGCCACCGAGGTCGCGACGAAGGCCGACGATCCCGCGTCCGCGCTGGACGGGCTGATCGACTTCCACCTGGACTTCGCGCTCGGCGAGTCCGACTTGATTCGCATTCAGGACCGCGATCTCGGCCACCTGCCGCCGAACGCAAAACGTCAAGTCCGCAAGGCGCAACGCCAGTACGTGGAGATCTGGGTTGACGTCCTGCGCCAACTCGACACCGGACTCACAGAAGGCGATGCGCGCCTGATGGCGCATGCGGCGTTCGGGTTGTTGAACTCAACACCGCACAGCGTCCGGCCTGCGCCGGGTAAGTCGGCCGAGGTCAGTTCGCGAGCCGTCTTGAGGGCGATGACGGTTGCAGCGCTGACCTCGGCCGGCGAGCGTTAGGGATCTAATACCAGACGCGGCGGCCGCCGATCGGGCGTCCCGTGCGGCCGAGAAGCCAGAACACTGCGCCGATGACCAGCAGCACGACGCCGATGTAGGTCAGGATGGCTATGCCGAATACCAGACCAAGGATAAGCAGGATCGCTCCGAGGACAATCATCGACTACTCCGTTTCTCTCGAATTGTTCGCTGCCAGTTGATTACTGGCTGGGCTGGGGCAGGTTGCAATTAGTGACCTTTGGATTGACACCTGCGTAGTTCAACGGTCCTACCACGACCGTGAGCGCGATGGTCCCCGCTGTCGCGCAATTGTTTTCGCCTGTCTTGAAGTAATCGCGCTGGTAGGCCGCAAGCACCCCGATCAGCAACCAGACGAGCACGATGACGCCGAGAATTCCGCCACCTCGCATACTGCGACTCCATCCGTGATAGCGCCAGGTAACTGGCGCGCATCACTGTTTACCCGCCGGATAATTTCTCCAAACCTTCACAGTGCCGCCGAATGTGGCAAACAATCGCCCCGAGACACGAACCGCAGCCGTCGGCGCAAAGGTGCGAAGGGTTGCAAGTGTGGTGCCGTTACCGCAGTTTCGACGTCGGTGACGCCGGTGCGAACGCCTCAACAAGCCACTCGCGCATCGCACTGACCAGCACGGCCCGGTTCTCCCGCTTGTCGATCTCGTGACCGTCGTCGTCAAAGACCAGCAGCTCGACGCGCCGGCCAAGCGCACGCAATGCCTCATACATTTGCTGCGATTCGCTGGGCGGCACGTTGGTGTCATTGAGGCCGTGGACCAGAAGAAGCGGCGCGGTCAACGCGTGCGCACGCAACAGCGGTGACAGCCGGTCAAGAAGCTCGCGGTCGCCGATGGGGTGACCGTACTTCGGGTGCGCGGCCGCAGCGATCCACGGCTCGGTGTTGTGGTACCACGTGTTCAGATCGCTCATGCCGCAGATGCTGATACCGGCGGTGAACAGCTGGGGATGAAAGCTCAGCGCCGCCTGGGTGAGATAGCCGCCGTAGGACCAGCCGCAACACGCGATGCGGTCGGCACGGGCGAAATCATTGTCGGCCAGGAACTGCGCCGCGTCGGCGACGTCGTCGATCGCCGCGAATCGCTGTTCCTTGTCGTCGGCATGCATAAATGAGCGCCCGAATCCCCCCGAGCCCCGGACATTCGGAAGGAACACTGTCACGCCGGCCTCCAGCAGCGGCGGAAAAAACTCGTTGTAGCCGGGGCGGCCCTGACCTTCGGGCCCACCGTGCAGGAAGAGCATCGCGCCGATCGGCTCGACGTCCGCGCGTGGACGGAACAGCCAACCGGTGAACTCCAAACCGTCACGGGCGGTCACGGTTTCCAGTGTCGGATCGCCGGTGATCGGTCCGCGGCTTGGCTCGCGGTCAATGAGTTCCCATTCGCGGGTCCGGGGGTCGACCAGTTCCACCGTCGGCGGAACCGATGGACCCTCGACCGTCATCGCCAGCATCGAGCCGCCCGCGCTGATGCTAAGCTCGCTTGCCACCATGCCAGGCAACGGAATCGGCTCATGTAGCGTATTGTCGGCGCACTCGAGGATCTGTAATTCGCTGGTGCCGTTGATGTTCCACAATAGCGCGACCGTAGACAGGTCGTCGCTCACGGTGAATTCGTCGAGCTCGTAACCCGGACGCTCGGCCAAAACGTAGTACGAGACACCGTCGGCGGTGACGGTCACCTCGAGCAGGCGGGCGTGGTCGGCGCCATTCTCGCTGCGGATCATTGCCCGTACATATCCCTCCGTGCTGTTGACGTCATAGGAGTTGGCCGGCTGGTAGAGCTCGGCGTGTTCCCCCTCGAGACCCGACCTGAGACGGCGCCGACTGTGGTCATCGAGGATCAGACCGGTGTCAGTGGTCGAGCCCGGATCGTACGGCAGCAGGGCGATTTCGGTCAGTCCGCGCAGCATGATCAGGTCTCGGTAGCCACGGGGTCCGACGCGCACCAAGGCAGCTCCCGCCCATGCATCCACGAGCCGGCCACCCGAACGGCGGTCAAGAACCACCGTGGTGCCGGTTGCAGGGTCGATCAGGCACGAACTGCCGACGCCGTCGTCACCGGTGAGGATCGCCGCCACTTGCGTACCGTCCCAACCGATCAGCTCGGCGGTGCCCTCCTGAATACCGCTGGGCCAGTAGTCGATTCGACGCGCAGCACGGTCGTCGGGATCCGTCGTGACCACCCAGATCTGGGTACGCGTGCCGCCCTCGGGTGCAACCTGGCATGCCAGCCAGTGTCCATCGGCGGAGTGGATGACCCGGGTGACGGGCCCTTCGACCGGCAGCTCGACGTCACGCGACGAGCTGGCCCGCCAGCCGCGCAGGAAACGCTGCACTGCCCGTGGATAGCCGCCGTCGTCGACGAGGTGGGCGAACGCCGTCGCATCCGGCGACATCGACGCGCCGTAGACCCGGCGAACCTCCACTCCCACCGTGCCGATTCTCCACGGTCGTTACCGTCTGCAGACAACGCGACGCGTTTGTGCAGTTCACAGCCGCCACACGGCCGACTGAGCAGCTGCACAGGTACCCTGCAGCCATGAGGTGGGAATGACCGATTCACCACGCCGCGAGGGGGCCGACCCAACCCAACCGCTCGGCTACAGCTATCCCGGATACACCGACCCGGCATACGCGAGCCAGGCGCCATACGGCCCCTCCTACCAGGCACCAATTGCGCCCCCACCAACCGAGCGCCTGCCTGCGTACTCGCCCTACGGCTACGACTCGTACGCGACCGGCCAGTATGGCCAGCAGTTCTCGCCCGGCGAGCCGTCCCAGCCGCCCGGGCCGGATGGCCCGAAGTCGCCGCGCTGGCTGTGGATAGTGGCCGCAGTCGCGGTGCTTGCGGTGGTCGGATTGGTCATCGCGCTCGTCATCGTCAACAGTTCCAAACAGGACACCGTCGTCGCGCCTCTGCCCTCCCTGCGGGAGCCGAGTTTCACGACGCCGACCCCCACCACGACGTCGCGCATCCCGACGATCCCCGTCCTCCCGCTGCCGACGCTGCCGACACGACACCCCACGCCTCCGCCGGGCGGGTCGGTGACTCCGGGCGCCATCGACTCGGTCATCTACAACGTCAACGGCGATGGCCGGGCCATCAACATCACATACGTCGACAACGGTGGGGTACTGCAGACCGAGTTCAACGTGATGCTGCCATGGAGCAAGCAGGTCGAGCTGGCCCAGCCGGCCAAGAACTCCGCGAGCATCAGCATCATCAACGTCGGGCGCGAGGTGTCCTGCTCGGTCACAATCAACGGCATGGTGGTGGAGCAGCGCACCGGCGCCGGCCTGACGATCTGCAGCGCCGTGCGTTAACGCGCCTAATCGCCGGGCACGCGCAGCGCGAGCATCGTCAGGAATCCCGCTGCGAGAACCAGGAGCAGACCGGCCATGCCGGCGCGGTCGGTGCCGAATATCACGACGAAGGTGGAGAACATCCACGGCGCCAGGTAGGCGACAGCCCGCCCGGTGGTGGTGTACAGGCCGAACGCCACTCCCTCCTTGCCGTCCGCGGTCATCCGCAGTAGCAGAGTGCGCGCCGAAGCCTGGGTCGGACCGATGAACAGGCACAGCAGCAGGCCGCACACCCAGAAAGCGACAGCTCCGGACAGTGTCATCAGGGTCGAGCCGACCGCGATCATCGCCGCGAGCGAGCCGAGGATGATCTTTTTCGATCCGATCTGGTCATCGAGCAGTCCACCGATTACCGCTCCCACAGCGGCGACCACGTTGGCCGACACCCCGAACAGCAGGACGTCGGCCGGGGAGATGCCGTACACGGTGACGCCGAGCACGGCGCCGAACGTGAACACCCCGCTCAACCCGTCACGGAACACCGCGCTGGCCAACAGGTAGTAAACGACATTGCGGTCGCGGCGCCATTCGGCGACGACGTCCGACCGCAGCTTGCGGTACGCGCCCAGTATGCCGGTCTTCACCGGCGCGTGGTCGATGTCCACCCGCGGCGGTGGGAATAGGAACACCGGCAGCGCGCACACCGTCATCCATGCCGCGGCCATCAGCATCGCCGCGCGCACGTTCTGCCCATTGGCGGCCGGGATGTGCAGCAGCCCGCGCGCGGGCCCGTCGCCGGACATGAATCCGGCGTAGACCACGACCAGCAGCACCATGCTGCCGATATAGCCTGCGCCCCAACCGAATCCGGATACCCGGCCAGAGGTGTCCGGTGTCGCCAACTGCCGCAGCATCGCGTTGTACGGAACACTGGCGAGATCGCTGCACGCCGCGGTCAACCCGAACAGCAGGAGGCCCGCCCACAGATAGCTCGGGTCGTCGCGGATCAGACTCATCCCCGATGTCAGCAGCACCACCGTCGCGGTGAACACGGCCAGGGTGCGCAGTCGTCGTTGCGGCACATCCACCCACACCCCCGTGACGGGGGCTAACAATGCGACCACCACCCCGGACGCAGCGAGCGCCCAACCCAGCCAGCTCGCCGGTGCGGTGGCGCCAGGCACGTTCGCACCGACGGTGTGGGTGAGGTAGACGGAGAACACGAACGTGACGACGACCGCGTTCAGGCCAGTCGAACCGCAGTCCCACAGCGCCCACGCCGCGACTCGCGACCGTGCCGCGGTTTGCGCGGGCGGCCGCGTTTCGCTCATGTTCGCCCACGATATAGTCCGCCCCATGCCCGTACCCGCACCCGGCGCGGATGCCCGTGCTGTCGTCACCGGCGCATCGCAGAACATCGGCGAAGCGCTCGCCACGGAGCTGGCCGCCCGCGGGCATCATCTGATCATCACCGCCCGCCGCGAGGAGGTGCTGGCCGCGCTGGCGAACCGGCTCAGGGATGGGTACGGGGTGACCGTCGAGGTGCGGCCGGTGGACCTCGCCGATGTGAATGAACGCGACAAGCTTTGCGATGAGCTGGCTTCCCGCGACATCTCGATCCTGTGCGCCAATGCGGGAACCGCGACATTCGGCCCGGTGGCCAACCTGGACCCCGGCGCGGAAAAGGACCAAGTGCAGGTGAATGTCCTTGGCGTGCATGACCTTGTGCTCGCTGTGCTCCCCGGGATGGTGGAACGCAGAGCCGGTGGCATCCTGATCTCCGGTTCGGCCGCGGGCAATTCACCGATCCCCAACAACGCCACATATGCGGCCAGCAAGGCATTCGTCAACACCTTCAGCGAGTCGCTTCGAGGCGAGCTCAAGCGCGCGGGCGTGCACGTCACACTGCTGGCCCCGGGGCCGGTGCGCGAGACGTTGCCCAATCCGGACGAGCAGTCGCTCGTCGAGAAACTGATCCCGGATTTCCTATGGATCTCCACGGAGTACACGGCCAAGCTGTCGCTAGACGGCTTGGAGCGCAACAAGATGCGCGTCGTTCCCGGCGTCACGTCGAAGGCAATGTCGGTCGCGAGCGGCTACACCCCACGGGCAATCGTGACACCGATTGTCGGAGCCGTCTACAAAAAACTGGGCGGCGCCTAGATGCTAGCGGCGCCTCTCGGTGCCGAAGATGCTGCGGGTGATGCCGCGGCCTTGCGCGTCAATGCGCATCAGATCACTGGGCTCGAGCTCCGGCTCACCGAAGAACGTGTCCGCGCCTTCGGCTTCCAGGTTGATCAGCGCCCGCAGGATCACGCCGGCCGTCGCGGCGGAGACAGCACCGATCGTCTTGAGCTGTTCCTTGCCC